>JAYTUR010000218.1:0-2339 GCA_043744475.1 Saprospiraceae bacterium
ACTATCCATTTATTATTCGTACTGATTTTTGGTCTCAAAACCAGCCTCTTGTAGTATTTTTTCTTTTTTGAAGAGTATCAAATCTGCTTCAACCATTTCTTGCACGAGAGATGACAAGTCGTATTTAGGTTTCCAATTCAATTTCGTCATTGCTTTTGTCGGGTCACCAATGAGCAACTCTACTTCTGTTGGGCGGAAATAACGTGGGTCAATGGATACAACTTCACGACCCATTTCAATTTGATAATCAGGGTTTGAACACGCCACAACGTAGCCTTTTTCATCAATACCTGTACCTTTAAAAGCGACTACAATGCCAACTTCAGCAAAAGCCATACGAATAAATTCACGTACTTCTGTTGTTACGCCCGTTGCAATAACAAAGTCTTCGGGTTTGTCCTGCTGCAAAATTAAGTACATCGCTTCAACATAGTCCTTCGCATGACCCCAGTCACGTTTGGCATCGAGGTTACCCATGTACATTTTTTCTTGCAAACGGAGTGCAATTTTAGCAACTGCGCGCGTGATTTTGCGGGTCACAAAAGTTTCCCCACGCAAAGGAGATTCGTGATTGAACAAAATGCCATTGCACGCGAACATATCGTAAGCCTCACGGTAATTAACGGTTATCCAATAGGCATACAATTTGGCAACTGCATAAGGCGAACGTGGATAAAATGGCGTTGTTTCTGACTGCGGCACTTCTTGTACCAAACCATAGAGTTCAGATGTTGAGGCTTGATAAATACGTGTTTTTTTTGTTAAACCCAACAAACGAATGGCTTCAAGAAGCCGTAAAGTACCAATTCCATCAGCATCGGCAGCATATTCAGGCATTTCAAAAGAGACTTGTACGTGCGACATAGCACCCAAATTGTAAATTTCGTCAGGCTGAATTTCTTGAATAATACGGATGAGATTGGTCGAATCCGTTAAATCGCCGTAGTGTAACACGAAATTGACATTGTCCACGTGCGGGTCTTGATACAAATGATCAATTCTATCGGTATTGAACAATGATGCACGGCGTTTAATACCATGAACTTTATAGCCTTTTTTCAAAAGCAGTTCAGCGAGGTATGCGCCGTCTTGACCAGTGACACCTGTAATAAGAGCAACTTTCATAATGTATATGATTTGATTAAAATGAGTTCTAAGGAAAGTAAAAAGAGATAAATAAGTTTTTTCTGTATGATTTTCAGAAAAAACTTATCTATTCAGTGGTTGCAGTTTTTTCACACCTAAAGCACTTTGTGTGAAGTCGTAAAGGAACGTAAGTGGCACTTTTGTACCTTGCGGCACTTCAATCTGTTTATCTGACAACCAAAGATTACCAAATCCTGTGTGATGTCCGCTTTTGATAGCTGTATTTGTGAAAATGTCAGTAAATTTGACAACATTATTGCCTTGTTTATCCAAAATATTATCCGAATTTTTTATGCCTTTCGTATATTTTGTTTCAACAAAAATGAATCCCTCAGTATCCTCTTTGATTTGGAATAATTCTTCGCCGTTAATTGTCAAATGGCGTAAGATATTAAGCGCTTTTTGACGGTCAATCTCATCCGAATACTTAATTTGCCAATCACGGCTCATCATCGGAAAAATTTCATAGGCATCGTCTAAACCAAGAGATTTAGCAAAGGCTTTGTGGTCGTTGAGTCTGTAGTAATTCATACCCCCTTCAGCTTCTTTCGCTGTATATGGAATTTGCGACAATGCTGAAAGGACAATCACCAGTGTATCGGGCTCACGTTCCGTGATAGAGAGAATTTCACCCAAAATTTTATCATATTCCATATAACCATAGGTCATAGGGTCATCATCGTCATTAATATCTGGATATTTTATAGACGGGTCAAAATCCTTTCCATCAAAAGACCGCCAATAGTGATGTTGGTAGTGCGCTGTAGCATTCAAAAACAAAGTATAGAAACCAAAATTTGTTGTTTTTAGAACACTTTTAAAGATATTGACTAAAAACCAATCAAAAACTGCTGCCAATTTCCATTTATTTTTGGGATTCAATTTCTGACTAACGATTTGATAAGCCATTTTTGCATAAAGCTTGGCAGGTAGGCGAAATTGAAAACACGATTTTAACCCTTTCATTATGTCGCTGAGTGTAACATTAGAAGTGGCATGACCTTGAACGCGCCGAGAAATGATTTCCCACAAAGGACGAAGACCCTTTGGATACGTTTCGTTTTGGATAGCCCAAGGATCAGAGAAAAAAATGCCCCCCTCAGTATCACGACGTAACACGTTCATGCTGCCAATGATGCCAGACTCGATATTTTGCTCACTGAGCGTTTCCCAAATTTGTTTGTGTTGGAGTT
>JAYTUR010000219.1:0-2337 GCA_043744475.1 Saprospiraceae bacterium
GCGTAAAATTCTTCGGGATTGAAACGGCTTTTGGTTTCTGGATGCACTTGTTCATCGAAGCTGCAACCAGCCGTATCCACAAAAACGACAGGTTCTTCGTCGTGAAAATTGACCAAAATACGCTCCGATACTGAGGGGTGTGCTTTCAACAAATTATCATAGAATTGGTAGTTTGAAAAGCCCATGATGGTCTTATTCATCCGGTATTGCATGTCTAAAAAGTTGACTTTATCGAGGTGTTTGATGGATTTTTCAATCAAAGTGATGTCAAAACCTTGTCGTTTAGCGTCATTCGACTTGACTGTTGGTGGCAATTGAAAAGGGTCGCCAGCCAAAACGACGCGCGAGGCTTTCAGTATCGGAATCCATGTGGCAGGTTCGAGGGCTTGTGCGGCTTCGTCAATAAAGACAGTGCGGAATTTTCGTTGGTCTAAAATCGGATGCGCTGCACCGACGAGGGTACATGTTATGACGTGTGCGCCATCGAGGATTTCATCAATGATGCGTTTTTCAAGGTCGTTTGCCCATGCAGATAGGTCTTTGGCTTCCTTCAAAAGTCGGTCGCGTTGCGTTTTTTCATCGTAGCCAAACTTGCGTTTATAGCTTCGGGCAATGCGACGCAATTCAGCCGCTTTTATTTTTATTTTTTTGATATTACGCGCTTCTGGATGCGTAGAAAGTTGACCTTCAAGCGTATGCCTGATAATCGTTTCGTCCACACGAGAAATATTACCGATGCGGACGACGGTTAAATGTTCAGCCACGAGTCTTTCCGTCAACAAATCGGCAGCTGTATTGGAGGGCGCAGTAACTAAAATGGTGTTTTCTGTTTCTGATAGTTTTTTGACAGCCGCGACAAGCGTTGTCGTTTTACCTGTGCCGGGCGGACCGTGGATGATGGCGATGTCGCGGTTGTCCATAATTTGCCGAACGGCTAAGTTTTGGCTTTCGTTAAGGCGCGGCATACTGAGGGGGGCATTGGCGTTGATATTTTCAGAGGCTTTGTAGCCTAAAAGCACATCGCGCAGGGCAGCCAAACGGTCGCCTTTGGCATTCATGACTTTGGCGATGGCTTTTTCCATTTCGGTATAAGTGCGGTCGTCAAAGAGTAAATCCACGCCAATTTGACCATCATTTATCCAATCGGGTAGGTCTTTGGCGTTCAAAATGACGTACATCTGATTTTTGTTGACGTAGTTGATTACGCCTGATTTTTCGCTGTATGTATTGCTTTTATCATTTGTAAATATCTGAACCACATTACCTGAACGGAATTGATGCGGTGCGTCGGAGCTGCCGCTGCGTTCGACAACCACAAAAGCACGGTCGCCATACGTATAACCCGTGCGGACAATTTGCAGCGGATACCACGTAAAACCATCAGCGCGCCGTTGTTCCAAAGGTTTGTTTTGAATGACCGTTTTGAAAAATTCGAGGTCGGCTTTTTTTTCAAGGGCGAGCAGTTCGCGCAGGCGTTCTAATTCTTTGAGTTGTTCCATATTTATTAATTCGGGCGCAAAGGTAAGGAGAAATGTTAAGTCAACCATCATCCTTTCAACCGCCCCACCATAATCCCCGATTGCCCTTTATTCCGCAGCAAATAATCCACTAAAGGCACGTCAGTGATGATGACTTGACGGAATTGCGAAGAGGCGTGCAGCATATAGGCGCGTCCGTTTTGCCATGTGACGATGCCTGTATGCGCCATATCCATTCCATCCATAACATTGGTGATGCCGATGATGTCGCCTTCTTTGAGTTTAGATTCAATATCAGCGACTCTTTCCTTGGGGATATACCATTTTTCGCGTTTAGTGATGTTTTCTTCGATGTTTTTGATAGTGTTGAAAGTGGTTGGGTCAGCCATATTGCCATAGAAAGTGTCGCGTTTATAGCTCATGTAATAGACATCTTTGTTGTAAATTTCGCCGCCAATTTCTTTTGTTATGTTTATCAAAACACCTCTTTTTTCATTTTCAAAGAGCCAATCGCTGAAATAATGCAGACGTGCTGCGTAGTCAATCACGCCATTACGATAACGGATATGAGCGATATTGTTTTTAAAAATATCATAAGTAGGAGAAGGATTCATCTGCGTTTCCGTCAACGAAATCATTGATTCTACAAAAGTTACGCAGTCAAATATTTTGAGATTGACGACCAACACTTCTTTCGAAATGGGTTGCAACTTGACTTGTCCATCTAGCGTTTTGCCACTCGTTTCAACATTCGATTTTGGATAAGGATTGCCGATAAATGACTTTCCAACGGCGACGACACCCTCTGCCATACTGAGGGGCTTCTGCATGTGCATTTTTTGATTAAAAATGTCTTGAT
>JAYTUR010000220.1:0-9031 GCA_043744475.1 Saprospiraceae bacterium
GGCGTTTTAACACCAAACTATAGTACGGTTTTCGCTGATTTTTTCCTGATTTTTCCATTTTAATCACTTTTAGGAGTCAACTAAATTCAGGACAAGACACAATGTATAGCTCTAACAACAAACATAATTTACATTAAATAAAAGCTAACACCGACGACGGATTTTTAAACCGCTACTGTCGGAAAGATTAATAGTATTTTGTTTACATTTTCTATCGCTCTTTATCAAAATTCATAAAAGTTTGAAAATCAATATTAATTGATTTAATTTGAATACAATTTTATCTCTTAGGTGAAATAAAACCCTGTAAAAGTAACTAATACTTAATAAAAATTAATCTTTCTGACAGTAACGGTTTAAAGTAAATCGGCGGTAAACCGCATTTTAGACTCCCAAAACAGGCAATAAAACTGGGTTTCTATAAATCATCTCAACCCAATCCGCGCGATTTGCCAATATCATGCGTTGATTAATCGAGCCTTTATCCGTTATTTCGCCAGCATCAATGGATAATGTAAAATCGGCAAAAACCGCCCGTTTAATGAGTGTTGAACTGCCTGTTGCTTGTTTTGAAAAATCCGTTAAAATAGTTTGTAATGCCGCTAATACTGAAGGGGTACTGACGACAGTTTTGACATCGGTATCATCATTCAATTTTGCTAATTTTCTACAATAATTAAGTTCGGGAAAAATAATAGCCCCTAAAAACGAACGGTCGTGACCTGTAATGACGGCATCTTGAATCAAGCCTTTACCTGCTTCAATGAGTTTTGTTTTCAAAACACCTACGCTGACCCATGTACCTGTATCCAATTTAAAGTCTTCGGCAATGCGTCCGTCGAATATCATGCCCTTGTTGGAGTCTTCTGCATCAACAAATTTCAAAGCATCGCCGGTGCAATAATACCCCTCAGTATCAAAGGCTTTGGAGGTGGCTTCGGCATTGCGCCAATAACCGGGCGTGATATTAGGTGCTTTGAAACGGACTTCCAATTTGCCGCCATTGGGTAGCAATTTCATTTCCAAACCTGGGACTGGCGTACCTATCATACCTGCAAAACTGCCAAATTGCACATTGAACATACACGAAGGACTCGCTTCTGTCATGCCCAAACCCGATGAAATCATCAAACGTTTGCCCGTCGTTTCGCAAGCCAATTGCTCTAAATCATCCCAAACGTGTTGCGGCATTCCCGCGCCAGCGTAAAACAAGAGTTTTAATTGGCTGAAAAAATGCGCGCACAGTTCTTTATCTTTTTTAAAATGCGGTATCAAATCTTCAAACCCTTTTGGCACGTTGCAATACATTGTGGGCGCAATTTCTCTCAAGTTTTGAATGGTTTTGGAAATGCCTTTTGGCGTTGGATTGCCTTCATCAATGTAGAGCGAACCACCATTATAAAGTGTTAAACCGAAATTGTGATTGCCACCAAACGTGTGATTCCACGGCAACCAATCAATAAATGTCAAGCCGCCATTTTCTATAAAAGGAAACGTTTGGGTGATTTGTTGCCAATTCGTCGTGATATTGCCATGCGTATTGATAACACCTTTGGGTAAACCTGTTGAGCCTGATGTGAAAAGGATTTTGGCAATGGTATCGGGTGTTATTTTATTGTAAGCAAAATCCACACCTTCAAAATCTGCCAAAGGAGGGCTTAAAATATCTTCAAAAGCGGTTATTTTACTGAGGGGGTCATGGACGGCAATGACCTCAATATTTGGCGCAACGGCGTGTATTGCTTTTTCATAAGCCGCGCCATTTTGAACAAAAATCAAAGCAGGTGTCAGCAAATCAATGGTATGCTTCAACTTAGCATAATCGGTTGACCGCAACGAATACGCAGGTGCAATCGGTGAATAAGGCACACCAATATGCAAGGCAGCCAACGCCATTAAGCCATGCTCAATACTGTTTTCTGATAAAATAGCAAGGGGTTTTTCAGGAGAAACGTCTGTTTTTAGTAAGTATTGAGCAATTTTTTTGACCTGTGAGTAGGTTTCAGCATAGGTCAAAGTCTGCCAATTATCCTCTTTGTCTTTTTGACCTATGAAAACCTTATCAGGTGTATGGGTTGCCCAATGTACAAGGCGTTCCGTCATGCGGTGCGGACGATTTCCCAGTGGAATAGCAGATTTTAAGACAATCGAACCGTCTTCATTTTGCTGTTTGCGAATCTCTGTTTCGATAACAGGTATTTTGAGAAAAGGTGTTTGTTTAAAATTCATGTCAAAGACAAATTTAAAGACATATAGTTAAAAGGTTTATTCACCTACTTTTTTAGCGCGACCTTCTAAAAAATCATTCAATCGAGACTTCGCTTCGGGCGCATCTTGTGCAATAGCGGCTATGAGCGATTCCATCATCAAACCACCGTCTTGCCCTGCGTCAACGATGCGCGGGAGGACGTGCATCAAGGCATAATTGGTCATTCCTGCATTATTGCTTATTTTATTTGCCAATTCTAAGGCTTTTTCTAATCCTTTACCGTCTTCTTCCTGATATTGAGATAACCCAATTTGTACCCCCTCAGTAGCGGAATAGACGCGACCCGTCAGCATCATATCCGTCATACGCGCCATGCCAATCAATTTTGGCACACGCACTGATGCACCGCCGCCAACAAATATGCCGCGTTGTCCTTCGGGCAAAGCATAAAAAGTAGAATTTTCAGCCACGCGAATATGACAGGCACTTGCCAATTCCAATCCACCGCCGACACAGGCTCCATGCAAAACAGCTACCACAGGCACTGTGCCAAACTGTACTTTATCGAGACACCGATGCCACATACGCGAGTGAAACACCCCCTCAGTCGCATTCCGTTCTTTGAGTGCTGAAAGGTCGAGTCCTGCGCTAAAGTGCTTGCCTTCGCCATAGATTATCGCACATTTTACGCCTTCGGGTATGTTTGAAAACGTGTTTTCAAGGGCTAAAATCGTTTCGTCATTAATGGCATTGCGCTTTTCGGGGCGATTGAGAGAGACGATTAAGATATTGTCTTTTACCGCTGTTTTTAAAGTATGAGATGAAATTATCGTTGAATTCATTAGCCTGTTTTAAAATATTTTTACTCAAAAAGCAATTATGGCTAATATAAGGCAACCTTATATTGTTTAGCTTTTTTTGTCTAATTTTATAAAAAAAAGGTTGCCTTAAAAGGCAAAGCGTTTTTTTAACCAAAATAATGTCTGGGCTCTAGGGAACTGTTTTAAAACTAAAAAGATACAATTACTCACTGTTTTTTGCTTCGCAAAAAACAGCTTCGCTCTAAAAAAAACTTTAAAGTACGCTTTTCGAGCAAAGCGAGAAACAGTGAGAAGTAAGTTTTAAAACAGTTTCTAAAATAAACTCTCACCTTTCGAAACAGCCACAATAGCGTTAATACAAAAGCTCAATCACTTTATACAGTGTTCAAAGCTAAGTCGTTACAAAAAATCAGTGTAAATACATCGTATCAACTCAATCAGTGGTCTGAAAATCAAACTAAATCCCATTACAAAACCCGGTAAAACCGAATAATCACACTGTTTGCATTTCGCATACCCGTACTGACCACAACGGCTTTTGTCAGCCACGCATATTTACCTTCTGCCACTTCAAATTTTGCAGCAGTGCGCATATAATATTCCGAAGGGTCAACCTTTTCGCCCTTGGCTAAACGGGCTAAAACGGCTGGAGTACCTGTCCGAATCCCTGTATTTTGAATATAAATCAAGACACCATCAGCCGTTTTTAAGGTATAACGAGCTTCCAAATCGGCTGTGCCATCCGCACGAACGGTTTGCCAATCTGCACCACCTGCGAGTATAGTACCCTTCATATTTGGCCCTTCAAACGTGCCACCTATTATCGGAATGATGCGGCGTTTGCCATAAGTCGTGATGCCTAATTCTTGTGGCGGGTCGAGCGTAACGGTTGTTTCAAAAATAAATTCGAGTTTTGGTTCCGTTAAGCCATTTTGAGCTATGGCGCAATGTGTGGTTGTGATTAATAATAAAACGAATGCGAGCTGATTTAGAATTTTCATTTTTCTTGTTGTTTCTTGATGTGATGTAATGGCACACGGATTTTATGGATACGACGGATTTTCACAGATTTTTTTTAAATTTCATTGAAAAATCAGCGTAAATCCGTCGTGTCCATAAAACCCGTGTGCCATTACGCTAGTAAATGAAATATACTGAGGGGGCCTATTTTACGTTAAACCCAACATTTTTATGGCATTTTCCTTCAAAATCAAGGGTTTTACTTCTTCTTTGAACCCTGCGTCTTCAAAGTCTTTCATCCAACGTTCAGGCGTTATCAATGGAAAATCGGTGCCGAATAACACCCTGTCTTTCAACATCGTATTGGCGTATTGAATCAATTGTTTTGGAAAATACTTAGGCGACCAACCGCTTAAATCAATATAGACATTGGGCTTGTGCATCGCCACCGACAAGGCTTCGTCCTGCCAAGGCCAGCTCGGATGCGCTATGATGATGGGGCAATCTGGAAAGTCAATCGCCACATCGTCTAAGTGCATCGGGTTTGAATACTCCAACCGCAAACCGCCACCGCCACGGACACCCGACCCAAAACCCGAATGACCCGAATGAAACAACATCGGCAATTTGTACGCCGCAATGACTTCGTAAAGATGATACGCCATGCGGTCGTGTGGGTAAAAACCTTGAACCGTTGGATGAAATTTAAAGCCTTTTACGCCATAATTCTCAATCAAATCACGAGCTTCTCGTGCGCCCATACGCCCTTTATGTGGGTCAATGCTTGCAAACGCCAGCATCACATCGTCGTTTTTCAAGGCACATTCAGCCACTTCTTGGTTGGGAATCCTGCGTTTTCCGACTTCATGTTCAGAGTCAATCGTAAACATCACAAAAGCCATATTCATTGAGCGATAAAAATCGGCTGTTTCCTGCATGGTCGGGCGTTTATCCGACTTGAAATACTTTGCAAAGGCTTCGTCTAATTCAGGTCGAAAATCGTCATGTGGTTGACAACACGACACTTCTGCGTGCGTGTGAACGTCAATAGCGGTGACTTTTTTTATATCAATCATTAAGCTCTTTTTTTAGTAAAACGACTCAAAACGCCCCCCCTCAGTATATTAGACATTGATGTAAGTTGATAATCAAATAGTCAGGATTAATATAAGAGCGTCATGACTAACTCCTAGTAACTTCGGAAATCTCATAAATTCATCGGATTCACGAGATTTCCGAAGTTACCAGTAAGTCATTGATTTTCGACGTGCAATAACTCTATTACTTATTCAAACCATTCAAATATTTAAAACTTGAACTTAGGCTTTCAAACGCATTTTTAGGCATATCATGCTCTACGAAAAAATGTTTTACACCAGCAAGTTTTGCTTCGGCGAATATACGTTTGAAATCAATAGACCCTTCGCCAACAGGCATAATTGTTTTGAAATCGCTACTCATATCCTTGACGTGCAAAAGCGGAAAACGTTTGGGATGTTTTTTAAACAACTCGACAGGGTCAACACCTGCTTTGCTGACCCACGCCAAATCCAATTCCATTTTCATCAAATCGGGGCTGATTTGAGAGAGCAATATATCATAGGGTATTTGTCCTTCTACGGTTTTAAATTCGGCATCGTGGTTGTGATAGCATAAGGTTAAACCTGCTTTTTTCGCTTTTTCACCTGCTTTGCTTAATATTTCGACAGATTCCTTAATTTCATCAAGCGAACCCGTTGGAATACTGGCGCAAACCAAATATTTCACACCTCCTTCAGCCACCTCATCAACGACTTGTTGGGTATTTTCTTTTAATGTCAACATCGGCGGCATTTTAGGCATTTTGCTCATATCTATATCAGGACGAGGCTTGAAGGGCGCACCTAAAACATGGTGAGACCGCCATGAAAGTCCTAAATCCTTTGAAAACGCAGCAAATTCCTTCGATTTCATGCCATAATAGCCACCTTTTGTACTAAAAGCAGATTCTATTTCTTTATAACCAATGGCAGCTATTTTCTGCAAATTGCCTTTTAAATCCTGCTCTAAGGTCGGGAATAGGGTAAAAAGTTGGACACCATATTTTCTTTTTTTAGCCATTTCTGCTAAATCAGCTAATGGATTCAACATTAAGCCACCGAAAGCCAATGTGGCAGATTGTCTTACAAAATCTCTTCTCTTCATCATTTTTATATTTTTTAAAATTTATTTGAAAACTATAGACCAAATGTAGAAAACAGTCATCGTTTTAAGAGGAAACGGCTCTGTTTTCTTGACTTTATTCTACTTTTTAACCTTTTTACTCGATGGATACTGAGGGGCGCTTTGATAACAATCACGCCAATGCACCGCCATCAGCTGCCATAGCCAAACCCGTTATAAATGAAGATTGGTCGGAACTGAGCCACAAGGCAACATCTGCTATTTCTTCGGGCGTTCCCATCCGTTTCATCGCTTGAAAATTTATCGCCGCTTGTTTGGCTTCGGGATTGTCCGCCAATTTTCGACGACCTTGCATAATCATCGGTGTTTCAATTGCCGTTGGACAAATAGCATTAATGCGAATATTTTTAGTCGCATATTCCTTTGCCGCTGTTTTAGTTATGCCAACAACACCGTGTTTGGAAGCGGCATAAGGGGAATTTTCGGGCTGTGCAATCAAACCAGCGGCAGAAGATAAATTGACAATCGTTCCACCCCCATTTTGCAACATTTGGGTGATTTGAAATTTCATGCAATACCACGTACCCGTCAAGTTGATATTGATTTGTTGATGCCAAAATTCATCTGGATATTCGTGCAAAGGCAACGAAACAGGACCTGCAATACCCGCACAATTGACGGCACAATCCAACCGTCCAAAGGTTTCAACGGTTGTTTTGACCATGTTTTCAACGTCTGCACGATTTGAAATATCCACTTTTAGAGATATGGCTTCCATGCCTGCCCCCCTCAGTATTTCGACCGTTTTTTCTGCATTTTCAAGGTTGATGTCGGTCACAACGACCATTGCACCTTCTTTACCAAAAGCCAAAGCTGTTGCTCTACCAATACCTGAACCTGCGCCTGTGACGAGGCATACTTTGTTTTTAAATCTGTCCATTTTTATTCGTTTTGATGGCACATAGATTTTACAAATACGCCAGATTTTCACAGGTTTTATTAAAAAAATCGGTGAAAATCCCGCTCATCCGTAAAATCTGTGTACCATTATGCGTTAAAAAATTATCTCAATTTCCATCGCTAATCGTCGTGCCACCATCAACAATGATATTTTGACCTGTTATAAAACCACCTGCTTTTGATGCCAACATGACGGCAACGCCAGCAATTTCCTCGACCGCTCCAACGCGACGAAGTGGTGTCAAAGCCAAACGTTTTTTCATAAAATCATCATTAGACATAAGCCCTTGTGAAAAAGGTGTATCAATCATACCAGGCGAAATGCAGTTGACGCGGATATTATCGGGACCAAATTCAACGGCTAAATTGCGCGCCAATTGTATCAATCCCGCTTTTGAAATGCCATACAAACCAATGCTTTTATTGCCGCGCACACCCGCAATACTTGCCAAATAAATAATCGAACCGTCCTCGCGTTGCTGCATTTGTGGAATGACCAATTTTGTCAAATAAATGGCGCTTTGTAGATTCACAACCATCGTTTTTTCAAAATCATCGGCATGAATGTCTAAAAAAGAATTGGGTTTAGCGATACCGACACAACTAACGAGAATGTCTATTTTACCATAAATATTAAGAGAACGCTCATATAATTGATTGATTTCTGTCTTTTTTGACATATCGCAGGGTATAAAAACGGTTTCAATATTTCTACTTTTAAAATCATTGACCGTCTCATGCCCCCCCTCAGTATCATTGCTTGACACAATGATTTTTGCACCATGAACGCCCATCGCTCTGCCCATGCCGCTTGTTGCGCCTGTTACGAGGGCAACTTTGTCTGTCAAATCAAATAGATTTTTCATTGAATATTAATGTTCCATGAAATCGGCTAAAGGTTTGCCATTGACTTGATAGGGTTTCGCTTCAGTCAGCACAAAAACGATGCGGCAAGTCTCGGCACTACTCGGATTGCGCCACTTGTGAATTGTGCCGCGTTGGACTATAATAGCACCCGCTTCAATGGTTTTAAAGACTTGATTATCCAATTCCAATTCAATTTTGCCACTGATAACGATGCCGTAATCAATACTGCTTGTGCGGTGCATAGGCGACGAAGCATTGGGCAACATATCCACAATTCTGATGACAGAACCGCCTTTTAGCGTCGTGCCTGCGTCTCTTTCTCGACCGTCCGTTTCATCATTTAGGTCAGCGGGGACGGTGGTGGTTGTCCACATGCTTGCCATTGCTGCATCGCCCGAAGAAATGACGACGGTTTCGTACTGGTTGTCAGAAACAAAAATGGCTGTGCCATCGGGATTGTGTCCTGTTACAACTCTTCTTATTTTTTCTATCATATTGTTTTACTTTTTGGTAAAAATATGCATAAAAAGAGAGTTTGAATAAGTAGAAACAAGCATTTAATATGCAAAATCAATCCAATTAAGAAATTAACTGCTGTTTTCAAAGAATCTGAACACAGATTGAACAGATTTACTTGATTTGCGCTGATTTTTTATTTTTGCTAAATAAAACTACTTTTGAGCCTTTAAAGCATTGGTAAATCATTAATAAAATGGAAAACAGTGATTTAATCCCTTTTGAGGGCAAACCGATTCGCAAAGTCTGGCATGATGAACAATGGTATTTGTCAGTCGTTGATATTGTCGAAGTGTTGACTGATAGTCCAATACCACGAAACTATTGGTCGGACTTAAAAAGACGCGAGCGCCAACTGCACGAAAATTGCGTGCGTTTGAAATTGACGGCAAGCGACGGACGACAACGCCTTACAGACTGCGCCCATACTGAGGGGGTGCTTCGCATTGTTATGTCTATACCGTCATCCAAAGCTGAGCCGTTAAAATTGTGGTTGGCATCATTGGGCAAACAAGCCATTGATGAAGCCGAAAAC
>JAYTUR010000221.1:0-9020 GCA_043744475.1 Saprospiraceae bacterium
TATCTCCGAACTCACGTTATTTTACTGAGGGGTCAAAATTCTGCTGAAATACCCGCTTGAATGAGTGGCGCACCTTGTATGTTTTTCGGACGTACTAAAAGGTTATTAGCCGTTTGGTAATCGAATGTTATACTCCAATGTTTTAAAACTTCATAAGCGGCACCGATGCCCAGCGATGTGTATTCTGTGCCTTGTCCGTTGACAATTGAAGCATTCGTTCCTTTTTTCTCTTGGGCTTGATACCAACCGACGAGGCGTACATTCGTCCAAAATTTAGGTGTCCATTTATAGCCAAGTTCTAAGCCCAGTTTTGCTTGATTATTGAAGTCTTTACCTCGCACAATATACTGCCCATAAGCCGAAAACCAACCCATGCCATGCCAAAATCCCGCCGATGCTGCTAATGTACCCCAATAATTTAAGTCTGGATAACCTGTTGGTAAATTTATACGATTGACAACACCAAAAGCATCAGGTTTGCGGGCTACGGAGTAATTCGTTTGATTCGCAAAAGGTAATTCTGTCCCAATTGTCAAGGAGATGGGTACTTTCCTTAAAAGTGCAAACTTTAACTCAATTTGTGGATTGCCAACGCCTACTGCCCTTTTGTCATCGGCGTAGCCTTGCCATTTTAGGTATGGAAAATTAAGTATCGTTGTTATGTTTTTAGTCAAACCATATTCGCCATAAAACGTCAATGCTTGTTGGTGAAAATCGCGGGTTGTGGATTTGACCCCATCAGTATTGTAGTAATTTGAGCCATTTAAGGTATAAAAACCCGCTTTGGCGTAAATGCCGCCTTTGTTGCGCGTCCAACCGCTTTGTCCGAGCATTTGGCTTTTACCGAAATAAAAGAGGTGTATAAAGAGTAGGAAAAGTATCTTTTTCATGTCATAAACCGTTGGATGTGAGAGAGAATGTAGGAGTGGCATGATAAGAAAATTGGATTATTGATAGGTAAATGAAGGTCAATTTACCATCAATAATCCAATTATTCTTAAAAAACAATGCTTATTTCAACATCGCATTGCCAAAAGGAATACTTGCTGAACCACACCAAACGATAACATAGTTGAATTTGGATTCGGGTGTCGCACTCATTTTGAAATATTGCTCGCCATTTTTAGAAATGATACCGACCAATTTCAAATCGGGATTGCCTGTGCCTGGGCTTGCTTTGTAGGTTGCTGAAGTTGACAAGTACAATGTTGCAGTACCTGTGCCGAGTTCAGTTTTGAAGTCACTACCCAATTTTACCCAGTTTGCGTTTTGTCCGTCTGTGCCTACCGAAGCAGTGCCAGCGGTTGGTGTACCGTTTTGTGCCATCAAAGCACCTGACAATTTAGCAGAAAAAGTACCATTTGGTACAGATGAATCAACGGTTACAGTTTCCGTTTTGGTGCAACTAACCATTGCGCCAAGCGCAAGCATGAGTGAGAATAAAAGACCTTTTTTCATTAGTGAGAAATTTTAAAATGTTAAACAATTAAGTGAAAAATAATAATGCAAAGTTGTCATTAGAATTTCACAGACTTATCACAGCGCATTTTTAGTTCAATATTTTTCAAAAATATCAATAACCCTTTATCTATTTTCGCCCCATGAAAATAGCTGTCAATACCCGGTTTTTGCTTAAAAACAAACTCGAAGGCTTCGGTTGGTTTACTTATGAAACCTTGCGGCGGGTGGTTGCGGCACACCCCGAAGACGAATTTATCTTTTTTTTTGACCGTCCTAACGATGCGGCTTTTGTTTTTGGCAAAAATGTAACGCCTGTGGTTCTGTTTCCACCTGCCCGACACCCGTTTTTGTTTGTTTGGTGGTACGAATGGTCAGTTGCAAGGGCTTTGAAAAAACACAAACCCGATATTTTCCTTTCTACGGACAATTTCTGTTCGCTTCGGACGGACATTCCCACCTATTTAATGCTCCATGATGTCGGTTGGGCGCATCCGGATGCAAGAGATACCGTTCCGTGGCTTGTTTATCATTATTACAAGTTTTTCACGCCTCGTTTTTTAAAAAAAGCGCATACTATAATATGTGTGTCTGAATTTGTCAAGCAAGATGCGTTGCGGTATTATCCTTTTTTGAATCCTCAAAAATTAGTCGTTTGTCACAATGGTTGTCGCACCGATTTTCATCCTTTAACGGATGATGAAAAAACGGCAGTTCGAGCGCAATATACTGAGGGGGTGCCTTTTTTTACTTTTGTCGGTGCGGTGCATCCACGTAAGAATGTGCATCGGCTAATTACTGCGTTTAGCGAAATGAAAAAACGGACAAAGCTGCCGCATAAATTGGTCATTGTTGGACGTTTTGCTTGGCAAACGGGCGATGTTCGGACGGCATTTGACAATTCGCCTTTTCAAAAAGACATTATTTTTACGGGTTATGTTGCAGATGAAGAAGTGCCGCGTATCGTCGGTGCGGCAACAGCGGTTACTTATGTGTCGCTTGCCGAAGGTTTTGGCATTCCGATTTTGGAGGCGATGCAATGCGATGTACCTGTGGTCACTTCTAATGTCACGTCAATGCCTGAGGTAGCGGGTGATGCCGCGATTTTAGTCAATCCATTGTCCATTTCTGAAATCGCAGATGCCTTAGTAAAATTGGCAACAGATGATGATTTACGGCAAAATTTACTTAAAAAAGGGCGTATTCAACGGCAAAAGTTTAGTTGGGATAAGACGGCGGCGACTTTATATGATGTGCTCAATCCTTTTTTATACTGAGGGGGTGCTTTTTTCCAAAATATTTGTAATTTTCCGCATTAAAATACAATACTTTATTTTTCATAAACTAACCAATCAGTATGAATATCATCGAACCTAAAATTTACGATGTGGTTATTGTCGGCTCGGGTGCGGGCGGCGGCATGGCAGCGTATATTTTATCAAAGGCGGGTGCAAAAGTCGCCCTACTCGAAGCAGGTGGCTATTACGACCCTGCTGACCCTAAATACATTACGCAACTCAAACCGCCATGGGAGTCGCCGCGTCGGGGAGCTTCTACTTCTTCGCGCGATTTTGGCGATTTTGATGCCGCTTGGGGCGGTTGGCAGCTTGATGGTGAACCTTATACACATAAAAACGGATCGAAATTCGACTGGTTTCGCTCACGTATGTTGGGTGGACGGACGAACCACTGGGGACGTATTTCTTTGCGGTTTGGCCCGGATGATTTTAAAGCCAAAAGTATTGATGGATTGGGTGAAGACTGGCCCATTGGCTACGACGATATGAAGCCATTTTATGACAAAGTGGATAGATTAATAGGCGTTTTTGGTACAAATGAAGGCATTCGCAACGAGCCTGACGGCGAGTTCTTACCACCGCCAAAGCCACGTTTGCATGAATTAATGATAAAAAAAGCGGCGACCAATATTGGCATTACGACTATTCCGTCGCGTATGTCTATGTTGACAAAACAGATAAATGACGAGCGGGGACAATGCTTTTATTGTGGTCAATGCAGTCGGGGCTGTTCGGCTTATGCCGATTTTTCAGCGTCTTCTTGCTTAGTCAAACCTGCCGTCAAAACTGGTAACTTAGATTTATTTACTATGGCTATGGCGCGCGAAGTATTAACCGATGCCTCAACGGGTTTGGCAACTGGCGTTTCTTATGTAGATAAACGGGATTTATCAGAAAAAACCATACGTGCAAAGATTGTTGTCTTAGGTGCATCGGCTTGTGAGACGGCGCGGTTGCTTTTGAACTCGAAGTCAGCACGTTTTACTGAGGGGTTAGCCAATTCAAGCGGTGTCGTAGGTAAGTATTTGCATGACTCGACGGGCTTGGGTCGTTCGGCTTTTATTCCGCAATTAATGGATAGAAAACGCTATAATGAGGACGGTGTGGGTGGTATGCACGTCTATTCGCCTTGGTGGTTGGACAATAAAAAACTCGATTTTCCCCGTGGTTATCATATCGAATATGGTGGTGGTATGGCAATGCCTGGCTATGGCTTTGGCTTTGGGATGGAACGTATTAATGGTAAAATTGCACAAAAAAATGGTGATTTATTGCCTGCGGGTGGCTACGGAACACGTTTGAAAGAGGAAGTACGTCGGCAATATGGCGCAGTCATAGGTATGTCGGGACGTGGTGAAGCTATTGCATCGCCTGACAATTATTGCGAAATTGACCCCTCCGTCGTGGATAAATACGGTATTCCTGTCCTTCGTTTCAATTATAAATGGTCGGATTATGAAATCAATCAAGCGAAACACATGCAGGATACTTTTGACCGATTGATTAATGAATTAGGCGGCATTCCATTGAATAAAAACCCCGGGAAAGACAACGATTATGGTCTTCTTGCACCTGGGCGTATTATTCACGAAGTCGGTACAGTTCGCATGGGCAATAATAAAAATACATCGGCTTTGAACAGCAATTGTCAAGCCCATGATGTTAAAAATGTATTCGTTGTGGACGGTGCACCTTTTGTGTCGCAACCGCATAAAAATACAACTTGGTCTATTTTGGCATTGGCTATGCGGACATCGGAGTATATTGTTGAACAACGAAAAGCGGGTCGTATTTGACGACTGATTGGACTGATTTACTTGATTCACACTGATTCTTATGTCAAAAAGAAAAAAAAACAGTGTAAATCAAGTAAATCAGTCCAATCAGTCGTCTAAAAAAATTATCATTTAACAATCATGAATTAAAAGATATGAAAAGACGTGATTCTATAAAAGCCCTCGCGCTCTCAACCTTTAGCATCGCTGCGCCACTCAAAGCAGACCCCTCAGTAAAAGAGGATTTGTTGAAAGAAAAAGGCGACCCAACGGAATGTAAAGACGGTCGAATGCCCGAAGAGCAGGTACGCGATGCGAAATTGCAAGCGGGCAAATTTTTTACACCACAAGAACTGAAAACGGTATCGGTTTTGTGCGACATTATTATACCCTCAGATGCTGTGTCGGGCAGTGCAACGCAGGCAGGCGTACCCGCCTTTATCGAGTTTATGATGAAAGATCAGCCTAATAATCAAGTGCCGATGCGTGGCGGATTGCGCTGGCTCGACAACCAATGTATGAAATCGTACGAAAAGACATTCGTTGACTGTTCGACTGCACAACGTTTAGAAATGGTTGACAAAATAGCTTATCCTGAACAGGCAAAAAAGGAATACACACAAGGTGTTTCTTTCTTCAATTTGATGCGAAATTTGACTGTTACAGGCTTTTATACCAGCCAAATTGGCTTTAAAGATGTTGGCTACTTGGGTAATAGACCCAATGTGTGGGAAGGCGTTCCAGCTGATGTTTTGCAACAATATGGTCTTTCTTACGATTAATAGTTGTGATTATACGAGAAAGGTGATACGTACTCATCTTTTCATTTATACGTAAAAAGCCATCTTTTAAGCTTTACGAAAGTTTCAAACTTTCGGAAGGCTTGAATTTATAGAAAATTATCATTTACGCTCCCCTCAGTAATTGCACTGATTTTGAAACATTTATCTAAAAAAAACGATGAAAGTAGATTATTGATTCTAATCTAAGAAACTGTTTTAAAACCTACTTCTCACTGTTTCTCGCTTTTCGAGCAAAGCGAGAAACAGTGAGTAATTGTATATTTTTAGTTTTAAAACAGTTTCTAAGAGGAGGGCATAAACATTTGGAGACAAATAAGTGCGAATCTTAAATAAGAAGCTGGCGCATCTATCCCTAACGAACATATAGATTCTGATATGAACCGATTATTACTAATATTGTTTTTAACAATGCTCTGTGTGCCAATTTGGGCACAACAAGCCGCTGCAACGCTTGAAAGAGCCGCGCAACAAACGTCAGACCGCCATGAGGCAATGGAGTTGTATTATCAATCTGCTGAAAAATACTTATCCACGAACCCCGCAAAAGCCTCTTTGGTGGCGCATCAAGCCTATCTGTTAGCTATTGATATAAAAGATAATGCGATGGCAGCGCGTGCTGCTTATTTGAACGCTGATGGCTATGCCCGTCAGAATAAATATGCCGATGCCAAATTCCGTTATGGACGCGGCAAAGATGCGGCAATGGATGCCAAAGATGCCGAATTTGCGATAAAATGCCTTGAAAAAATGGCTTCTATGGCGCGTTACGAAGGTGCAACGCAAGAAGCCGATGCCTATAAACTGCAAGCTACTAACCTGCGCCGCCGTCTTACTGAGGGGGGGGCAACGGCTGCAACAAAGGCGGATAATACGCCTGCACCAACCGATAATCGTTCTTCACCTTCCAATCAAGCAGAGTTGAATGCTGTCAAAGAACAATATCGTTCATGGTTTGAAAACCAAATGCAGCAGCGCCGTCAAATGGAAAGTGATGTGTCGTTACTAAAAGGCGAACGCGAGGCACTTAATTTTAATATGGTAGAATTGCGCAAAAAAGAGCAGCAACTGTCTGCCTATTCTCAACAAGCGCAACAGACTATCGAGGAGCAAAAAGGGGTTTTAGCGACTGTTTCGATGGAAAAAAATGAGCTGGATCGCATAGCCATTCGTAAGCAAAAACTCTTGGAAGCCATGAAAAATGGGCGCAGTTTGGACTCCATCGCCTATGCACAAGACCGCCAAGAGCAGGAATATTTATTGCAATCGGCGAAGAACTTTCGGAATGTCTTGTTGCTTGTTTTAGCTTTTGCCATCGTCATTGTTGCCCTCATTTATCGGCGTTTCCTTGAAAATAAGAAACAACAGAAGGTTTTACATGAAAAAAACCTACAAATTGAAGACGAAAAGCAACGCAGTGATGAATTATTGTTGAACATATTACCCGCTGCCATCGCCAATGAACTCAAAACAAATGGCAAAGCTATGGCGCGACGTTATGAAATGGCTTCTGTCTTATTTATTGATTTTTACAGTTTTACAAAAATATCGGAACAACTGTCACCAGAGGAATTGGTGAATGAACTCGATACCTATTTCAAAGCTTTTGACTTCATTGTTGGACAATATAAATTAGAAAAAATTAAAACTATTGGTGATGCCTACATGGTCGCATCGGGTTTGAGTGACCGCATCACAAGCCCCCTCAGTATTGTGAAGGCGGCGCTTGAAATGCAGGAGTTTTTGAGTGATATGCGCTACGAAAAGTCAAAGGAAAATAAGCCTTTTTTTGAGGCACGTATGGGCATACACATCGGTCCCGTGGTGGCGGGTGTTGTGGGTGTCAAAAAATTTGCATACGATATTTGGGGCGATACCGTCAATACCGCAGCCCGTATGCAAGAGGCTTGTGAACCCGGGTATATCAATGTATCGGAAGGGGTGTATAATGAGATTCGCTATTCTTTTAATTGTCAGTATCGAGGAAAATTTCCTGCAAAAAATAAAGGTGATATTGATATGTACTATGTTCAAGGCGATTTAATATAGAATTTTATTGCTTATTGCTTAGAAAATCCACTGTTTTTAAACTTCTAAGGCGGCTTCTTGACTAAAAATCACTCTTTCAAAGTTTAGAGGAAAAGACATCTAAACAGAATTATTTAAAAATATTATTCTGAATTATCGCTTTGTAACTGATTTTTTATTTGTTTTGCACAAAGGCAATGCTTCAAATTTAATATTGCCTATTGATATTATTACCTTTGTTGCTTTGTAATTAAGATGAAAAATCAAGGACTTACCATGTTAAATATCATACTTTTTGGCCCTCCTGGCTCAGGAAAAGGAACACAAGCCTCTAAATTGATTGAGAAATACAATCTTTTGCATATCTCTACGGGTGATATGTTTCGCTACGAATTATCTCACAATACCGAACTCGGTCAATTGGCACGCAGCTATATGGAAAAGGGTAAACTTGTTCCCGATAGCGTAACGATTTCGATGCTCGAGAAGCGCGTTTCGGAAAACCCTAATGTGAAAGGCTTTATTTTCGATGGTTTTCCGCGGACAACGACACAGGCAGTAGCTTTAGATACGTTCCTTGCGTCACGTGGTGAAAGCATTACAGGCTTAATCGAATTGGTTGTCAATGAAGATGAAATTGTGAAGCGCATTTTACTGAGGGGGGCATCCTCAGGTCGTGCAGACGACAATGATGAGTCAATTATTCGCAATCGTTTTACTGTTTATCGCAACGAAACAACACCTGTTGGTGAGCATTATGCCGCTTTAGGTAAAGCTCAAAAAGTGGAAGGCGTAGGTACTATAAATGAGATTTTTAATAAACTTTGTATGGCTGTTGATGGTTTAGCTGCTAAAGTCTAAGCGATTTAGTCATTTCTGTTTTGTAAAATTAAGGCGTTGTAAAAGTATTTGAAGGGCGTGTTTTCTTCAAAACTGTTTACAACGCCTTTATCATTCATCTAAAACAATATTTTGCGTTTTATTTTTTTATTAAAAATAAGAAGGGCTTTCCTATAAAAAAAAGTTTTGCCCCTTACAGGGTGATTAAAGACGTTTCGCACTATTTTTCTACCGATGTTAAGCACCTCTGGTGCTCAACATCGGTAGAAACGCTCTTTCTTGAGCTATTGTCGGGGCGTAGCTCCATGACATTTTTGTCGAACTTAATTTTTTATAGAAAAGCCCTTTAAAATAAGGTTTAAAAATTCTTTTTTCAACAGAAAGGCTTTACATTTGCAGCCGAATTTACAAAAGTGTAATAAAAGAAGGTGTTGTTTTGTACAAATCTGTTGTAAAACATTGATTTACATACTTAAATAGCCTTTAATTCTTCTTTATGTCCTAATTTTTAGGCACAAAACACATCATGCGGGTGTGGCGAAATTGGTAGACGTACCAGACTTAGGATCTGGCGCCGTGAGGCATGGGGGTTCGAGTCCCTCCACCCGTACTCTTCTAAATTGATAAAACTATGAATTAAGTTTAAAACCAATGTATCCTACTTCCCTTCAATACTTTACACTTAATTCACCGAAACACTATGTCTAAATTCATTTTTCATTTTTAATATTAATAGAACTAATGTCCAACGTTGTCAGAACTGATATTGATGCCCTCAATGCCGTACTAACGGTTTCTCTTACCAAAGACGAATATCTCAC
>JAYTUR010000222.1:0-9014 GCA_043744475.1 Saprospiraceae bacterium
TTATAAGTCGTAATATTGTTCTCTTGTCCGTATATCTTGCCAATGCTGTTGTCGCCGAGTTGTTTACGCACGTTGAGCAACAACGAACCTGAACCACAAGCCATATCTAAAACCGCATTGAGGTGTTTTCTTGTGCCCGTTGTCGGGTCTTGGCTGTCTAAGGTGGCGATTTTGGATAGGATGGTGGATATTTGTTGGGGCGTGTAAAACTCTCCCGCTTTTTTGCCCGAACCTGCGGCAAATTGACCAATCAAATATTCGTAAGCATCACCTAAAGCATCAATGTCGGTAGAAAAATCGGCAATGCCTTCGGCTATCTTTTGGATAATGCCGCATAGTTTTTCATTGCGCTCTTCGTATTTTCTGCCCAACTTATCGGAACTCAAATTGATTTCTGAAAATAGACCTTGAAAAGTGCTGTTAAATGATTGGGTTTCGATGTATCTAAAACCTGCTTCAAGTGTGCGCAATAATTCACCATTTTGGGTGCGCGCTAATGTAGCGATACCACTCCACAAATGTTTTGGCTCAATGACATAGTGCAGTTTGCGCCGCATTAGTTTTTCAAATTCTTCTACATCTTCTGGATTGTTTTCGTACCAAACCGATAGCGGTGACTTGTTTTCGTCGGCGGATACTGAGGGGTAGTCATTGCCCAATTCTTTTTTGGCTGCCTTCTCGTAATTGTCCGAGAGGTAGCGCAAAAAGAGAAAGGACAGCATATAATCCCGAAAATCATCGGCATTCATTGCGCCGCGTAATTTGTCGGCTATTGCCCAAAGGGTACTGCCTAATTGTTGGTTATTCTGTACTGCCATAATTGATTAGAATTTAGAATGGTATGCGTATCATTTAGGTGGATGTACACCCAATTTTGAAAGCGCCCGTCGAAAATTAATAAGCCCAATTCGGTTCAAATCTAAGGCTTCAACCGTTGCCCGTCCTATATCTGTCATGCCGATGACGTGTAGGAAATCGGGCGACCATATAAAATGGTCATACCAATACATTTGGCGAGGATGAAACAGGGGAACGATTTGACCATCTAAAGGGTCTATTGCATGGGTTTTGTTGTATTTAATGCCATTGCAACCACCACAAGCACAAGCCAAATTGTCTAAATCATCGCTGCCATTTTTGCTCACAGGCGTAATGTGTTCTGCCTCAAAAGGTTGGGGCGAATAGGCTAATATAGCTAAACAGTACTCACAAATAAAACCTGCGCGTTCAAAAACAAGGTTTTTAGTCTTTTTGCTGACCATCTTGGAATGGATTGAGATGAAGTTGGTGCATCAGGGTGTCTAAAGTGATATTGCGAATACGGGATAATTCAATTAAATATTCCAACCGCTCTGCATTTTTGGTTTCTACTTTTTCAATCACCTTTAACAATTCTTCGTGCTCATTGGGTGTAAGGGTTTCTTCCCGATTTTTTGTCAATAAGTATTCATAGCGTTTCTGTAAAGTGACTGAAATCGCCTTATTGATTTTCATCAATAATTGGCTTTCTCTCTCAGGCAGATAGGCGACTTTGCGGCGCGCAATAAGGTGTCCTATTTTCTGGATAAATTTTTCTAAGTCTTTTGTATCCACTTCCGATATACCATTTAAAATGTCATCAAGACCTAAATCAACTTGTTTTGTTATTTTAATTACACTATTCTCCATTTTTATATTTTTTAATACGCTTTTATTATCTTTTATCCTTACAAATTTAGTCCCTTTTTATGAAATATGGGTAAACCAATCTCTTTATTGAAAATATTTAAATCCCCGCATCGCTATTCGGAAACAATTGTTGCATCAGCCCTTTTTTATGTGCTTTCAGCGTGGCGAGTCGCTCTATTGCCGACTGTATCAAGTCGTCTATGCTGCTGAGGCAGATGGCTATTTTTTGCTGCTCTTTTACTGAGGGGGGTATTTCTACAAGTATCTCAAATAAATCATTAGAATTTATTGCTGGATAACTTGAACCCGTACTTTTTTCTAAAACTCTATCCACAAATCTTTGATTATGAAGATATTGAAATAAATATCCGTTAGATTGATACGCTCTTAGTTGTGCATAACCCGTTGAAGCAACATAATCAAGACTATCTTTTGTTTGAAAAAAATAGTTGTTCTTTTGATAAGGTCGCACTGTTTGAAAAATAATATCTCCAAATTGCAGAAGTCTTTGCGCTCTACTTGGTGAGCTTTTCAGGTTTAAAATTTTCTTTCGAAGTAAAGTACCATCTACAACTGATTCAAGGTCAATATATACAAAGCTATCAGGCAACTTATCAACTAATGGGTTTATCTTACAGATATCTTTTAGTTGCCTTTCCTCCCACCCCTCAGTATCCTTAAACTCTGCAAAGCGCAAACGCGGCACCGTTTCCCCCTCGGCAGGGAATAATTGTTGCAGCAAGCCTTTTTTATGATTTTTGAGGGCGGCTACTTGTGCGCTTTGTGCCGTGATGAGGTCGTCTATGCTGCTGAGGCAAGCGGCTATTTTTTGCTGCTCGGTTACTGAGGGGGTAGGTAATAATATTTCAGAAAACTGTTTGTAACTAACCATTTTCCCATCACGAATACCCTCTAAATTTTTATTAAGGTCTTGAATAAAAAGGTGCGTTTTAAAGTAAATTTTAAAAAAAATATCATCAATATCAATCTTTTTACGAAGAATAATATAGGCAGGACTGCAAATGCCTTTGTAATTGGAGTATTCAATACCGCCTTGAAACGACCTAAGACTTATTATAAAATCTCCAACTTCGATAACCTTATAACTTTCAACACTTTTATCTGTGACAATTACACTATAATCAATTTCATCTCTTGGAATAGCACCATATTCTTGACTAATTGCCAAGATAGGAAGGTCTGAATTGTGATTCTTGTTTGAAATCGGTTCAAAGGCTTTATCGCCATTTAAATATACCCACCCCTCAGTATCCCGAAACTCCCGAAAGCGCAAAGGCGGCACAGATGTATTTTTATTATTTTTATTCATAAGCCGATAAACCAGAAATAGTGCGCCCTGCGGCACGGTGTTTTAAAATAGGCATTAAATCGAGCATCAAAGCCGTTTCTTTTTGGGCGCGGGCTTTCCAACCGAGTTCTAAGGGTGCGAGTAAATCGCTCAATTTATCGCCATCGAATACTTTGCGGCTCAAAACGGTTGCCACAAAATTGTGGAGTTCTGCCACTTCCAAGCCGTGTTCTTGGGCGATGTCGGCGAGTTCTTTAGCCGCTTTATCGTCCACAAATTTTTGAAAGCCTTGTTTTATTTCGGCTTCGGTTTTGGTATTTTGTTTAGTCAAATCAAGACTGTTGATGTAGGCAATCAAATCTTCGCGTTGTTCCTCAAATTTGGCGTCTGATTTAATCAAATCAATGATTTGTTCGAGCGTCAATTTTTGTTTAGACGGTTTGCCATGCATACTTTTCAGCACCAAACCCATGATATAATCAAAATCAATCAAAGCCGAAGCAAACAAAACGAGTTCAAAGTCGAGTTGGTTCGGGTCGGTGGTTGTCCCGTCTTTTTTATCCTGTTGGGCTTTAAAATCTTTGGCAATATCAATATACACGCCTTTGAAGCCCCTCAAATTGTCGGTGGGCAGTAGTTTTTCAATCGTTTCTTTATGCGTAGGTGTCAAGTCGGTGTATTGTTCGAGTTGGGTTTTAAGGCGTTGCACTTCTTTGAAATGATTGATAAATTCGCCCCTTGCCATATCGCCTTTTAGGTTATTCACTTGGTCGGGCAGACAAGCAAGCCCTTTGGACTGCATAAAATTTTGCAGGGTTGAAATGGCTTTTTCGTACTTTTCAATCACCACGGGCGCAGCTTCTACGAGCCACACTTCTTTGGCACGGTCAATATTTTCGCCCGAAAAATGCACCATCGCCGTATCTACTTGGGTTTGTTGCTTTCTAAAATCAAGGATATTACCAAACTTTTTGGTATCATTCAAAATGCGGTTGGTGCGTGAAAAAGCCTGAATTAAGCCATGATACCGCAGGTTTTTATCCACATACAAAGTATTGAGATATTGCGAATCGAAACCCGTGAGCAACATATCGACCACAATCGTGACATCTATTTTATTTTTAGGTGCGTAGTCCGCATTGGGATATTTATGGTCTTTGATGCGTTTTTGCACATCTTGATAATAGACATCAAACTCATAAAAACGGTGATTTGTGCCGTATTGTGCATTGTAATCGGCAATAATGGTTTTTAAAGCCTTTGCGTTTTCTTCGCCGTGTTTTTTATTGTCTTCTTCTTCATTGGGCAAATCCTCTTGTATCTGTTTGACATCGGCTTCATTTTTTGCCGTGCCTTCTTTATCGTCTTTGATTTTAGGCGGCGGCGAAAAGACACAAGCAATATTAAGCGGTTTGAATCCTTCTACGGTTGCCAAACGCTCGCCTTGAATCGTTTTAAATAAATTAAAATACTCAATGGCATCTTTTATGCTCGACGTTGCCAAAGTTGCATTAAAACGGCGTTCGTGCGTAGCGGCATCGTGTTTAGTGAGTATGGCTTCAACCACCGCTTTTTTGGGCAAAGCCTCGCCCGCGTTTGGTACGTTTTTACCTTCGGGTTTGAAATAATCAATGTGAAACGGCAGTACATTTTTATCGTCAATGGCGTGCGTGATGGTGTATTGGTGCAGCCGTTTTTGAAAAACATCGTCGGTGGTCACGTAAGCTGCTTCTTCGCCATTGGCTTTTACGTAAGTCGCATTTTCTTTAAAAATAGGCGTACCCGTGAAACCAAACAATTGGGCTTGCGGGAAAAAATCTTTAATAGCTTGATGATTGTCGCCAAATTGCGAACGATGACACTCATCAAAAATGAAAACAATGCGTTTTTTACTGAGGGGTATCAAAAGGTCTTTATAATTTTTCTTATTGGTCGGGTCAAGTGCTAAACCGAGTTTTTGAATGGTCGTAACAATCACTTTATTGGCATAATCATCGGACAACATGCGACTGACAAGCGATTCAGTATGCGTATTTTCTTCGACGCAATTTTTTTGAAATTTATTAAATTCCTCCCGTGTTTGACGGTCAAGGTCTTTTCTATCCACCACAAACAAGCATTTTTCAATATTGGGATTGTCTTTCAACAGCGTAGAAGCTTTAAAAGAAGTCAAGGTTTTGCCGCTGCCCGTTGTGTGCCAAATATAACCATTGCCCCGATTTTGGTGAATACAATCCACAATCGCCTTTACCGCATAAATCTGATACGGACGCATGACCAACATTTTTTGTTCGCCTTGCAACAACACCATATAACGGCTAATCATTTCACCCAAAGGGCATTTGGCTAAAAAGGTATCGGCAAAATCGAATAAATTATCAATTTTAGAATTGTCTTCCTTCGCGTATTTATAGACAGGCAAAAAACGTTCATCCGCATTAAAGCTAAAATGTTGTTTGTTGTTATTGGCAAAATAATACGTATTGTCCTGATTGCTAACGATAAAAAGCTGCATAAAACACAAAAGTGAATTGGCGTAACCATTGCCCGCATCATTTTTATAATCCACAATTTGCTGCATGGCTTTACGTGGCGTAACACCCAAGGTTTTGAGTTCAATCTGCACCACGGGAATACCATTGATAAGGATTATCACATCATAACGGTGATGACTGTTGGAGGTATTTATACGCAACTGATTGATGACTTCAAAATCATTTCGACACCAATCTTTTATATTGACCAATGTATAATGCAAGGGCGTATCATCTTCACGGCGAAAAGTATTCATTTGTCGCAAATGTTGAGAAGCCGTAAAAACATCAGTAGATATGATTTCATCACGTAGGCGACTGAATTCCGAATCCGATAAACGAACACGGTTGAGCGCTTCAAATTTTTGGCGAAAATTCAATTCAAGGGCTTGTCGGTCTCGAATATCAGAGCGATAAGTATATTTAAGGTCGGTTAATTTTTCGATTAAACTTTGTTCTATTTGACTTTCTTTTGTCATTCGATGTGTTTGACTTAGATTCTATACATTACTGTACTGAAATGATTTATAAAATTGGCGTTTTATTCCTCAGCTTATCAAAGTAAATGAAGTGAATCTTATCAATTCTTGAATCAAAGCCCGTATGTTTTCATTTGCAAAATAAACAAACATCTCACAAAATATAGACTAAAAGCCCATATAAAAATTTAATAAAACAAAAACTGTCAAAATATTGTGGGGGAATTACTCGCTTGCGCATCGTGTTCATTAAGTTACAGCTTGCGCAACATGAGTAGATAATATAAAGGCAAAAAAAAACATCAAGCACAGCTTATGACGTGTGCTTGATGTTTGTACTTTAGAAAAAAACTTTTGACATGAACGCCTTTTTATTTAGGCATCAAAACAGTGTCAATAACGTGAATAACGCCATTGCTGCCTTTCAAATCTGTTGCAGTCACTGTTGCTTTTCCGCCTTTTTCGTCAGTTAATATGACTTTACCTTTGACTACTGTTGCCGTTAATTTTCCACCGGCAACTGTCGTCAAAACCACTTTGCCTTTGCCTTTCTTGATGGCTGCAAGGACAGCTGTGGCATCTAAGTTACCTGCTACAACGTGGTACGTTAAAATACCTGCTAACTTCGCTTTGTTCTCTGGTTTGAGCAAAGTCTCAACTGTACCAGCTGGTAGTTTTGTAAACGCGGCATTGGTTGGTGCAAACACCGTGAAAGGTCCTTTGCTTTTCAAAGTTGTTACTAAATCGGCTGCTTTAACTGCCGCAACCAATGTTGTGTGGTCTTTTGAACCAATTGCGATGTCAACGACATCTTTTGTTTGAGCTGTTGCAGTGAAGCTCATAAAGGCTGCTACCATCAACAATACTGTACTTTTGATTAGTTTCATGATTTGTTTTAAAATTTTGAATTAAATAAAATAAGTAATTGTCAATCTTTTATTCACAAGATTGATGCTACCACAACGCCGGACTTTTTGAATGGTTTAAATAAAAGATTAATTCAGATTCGGAATAAATTACAACTTATTGACAACTTTTTTTTGAAATTTTTGTGCGTTTCCTGATACCCAATGACGGTGGTCGTGTCACTGTTTTACGTTTCGGAAAGTGGATAAGTAGTACTGTTGAAATAAATTCAATCCTGTTTATTTCAACCCTACTACTTATTGCTTCTCTGAAAGTGGATATGGACATCGGTAAATTGGGTTTTGCTTTTCGCAAAGTGGATATGGACATAGGATGATAACCATTTTACGTTTTACAAAGTGGATATTGGCATCGGAAAATTGGATTTTGCCTTTCGCAAAGTGGATATGGACATAGGGTGATAACCATTTTACGTTTTGCAAAGTGGATATGGGCATCGGAAAATTGGGTTTTGCCTTTCAAAAATTGGATTTTACAAAATGAAAACCCGATTTCAGGATTGGAAAAGTAGGTTTTACCATTCGGTCAACCGCAAAAAAGAAGGGCAACTTTTACAACGAAGTAAAAATTGCCCTTTTATTTTTAAGCTGTAAGCCTATTGATTCAACCGAATCTCATCTTGATTCTCGTCAAAAAACTTGTAGGTTGTCAACGGGTATTCTGGTTCAGGTTGAATCCGAATCCATTTATTGTACTTGAAATACCAATTGATTTGACGTTTGGGCAAAAAGCCTTTAGTCAAATACGCCTCTACAAATGGGTGGACATGAATCGTAATGCGCCCCTTCGGACGAGCTTGCAAGACCGCATCGAGGTCAAATACGAGTGTATCCGTCAGTAAAACAGTCGGTTGAACTTTGCCTGTACCGTTGCAGGTTGAGCAAACTTCAGACGTATTGATTTTCAGTTCGGGGCGGACACGCTGGCGCGTAATCTGCATCAAACCGAATTTACTGAGGGGTAGTATCGTATGCTGTGCGCGGTCTTTGACCATGAAATCCTTCATGGCTTTTTGCAGTGTCTTTTTGTGCTCAGGCTCTTTCATATCAATGAAATCAATGATGATGATGCCGCCTAAGTCGCGCAACCGCATTTGACGCGCTATTTCCTCCGCAGCCTCCATATTGACCGCTAAAATGGCATCGTCCGTCGCGCCAGAGCCGACTTTATGACCACTGTTCACGTCCACGACGTGCATCGCTTCGGTGTGTTCGATGACGAGATACGCCCCACTTGCCATCGTTGCCGTTTTGCCAAAAGAGGCTTTTACTTGACGATTGACGGGAAAATGGTCAAAAATATGCTTACCACTTGGTTTATGAAACTGAACAATTTTAATTTGATCAGGTGCAAAACCCGCAAGATAATTTTTGATACTTTCAGAAGTATCTTTGTCATCTACAATAACACGCGAAAACTGGCTAGTGAGCATATCGCGTAAGATGCTCGATGTCTTGTCCAATTCGCTCAACAACTTTGCTGGCGGCTTGGCTTGTTTGAGCTGGAAGAAAATTTTCTCCCATTTAGCGGACATTTGCATCATTTCTTCGTGCAATTCCGCTGTTTTTTTGCCTTCGGCTGCTGTCCTGACGATGATACCGAAGTTTTTAGGTTTAATGCTTTCGGCAATCGTTTGAAGTCTTTTTCGCTCGTCTGCGCTGGAAATCTTTTTCGAAACTGCGATGATGTCGGTAAACGGTGTCAGTACTAAAAAACGTCCTGGAATCGTGATTTCACAACTCAACCTAGGTCCTTTCGTACCAATCGGTTCTTTCAGGATTTGCACCAAAATGTGTTGTCTTTTGGGCAAAACTTGATCCACCTTTCCGTTTTTGTTGATGTCGGGCTCTATTCTGAAATGGTCGAGACTCGATGTATTGATGCCTCCACTGATGACACCATCCGTGAATTTCAAGACATTTTTGAGTTTTGGACCCATGTCCGTATAGTGCAAAAACGCATCTTTTTTGTGACCAATGTCAACAAAAGCAGCGTTCAGTCCGGGCATCAACTTGCGAATTTTGCCGATAAAAATATCACCGACGGCAAAATCGTTGCTTGTTTCTTCGTGATGCAGTTCGACTAATTTTCCATCTT
>JAYTUR010000223.1:0-9014 GCA_043744475.1 Saprospiraceae bacterium
CTTGTACTTTTAAGGTCGAATCTTTCTCAAAATACGCCGGATCACTGCGCCACAAATGCGGCATATTGGGTGCTAAAAAAACGCTGTCACCCGCTTCAAAATGGCGAATATCGTCGCCAATAAACCGCGTACCCGTTCCTTCTACGACTGTAAACAATTGATAATGTGGGTGAAAATGCCAATTTGGGTCGAAATAAGCATCTTTTAAGGACTTAATAATGTAGGACTGATTGGGACTGTCCAACGATTTTTTCAATAGTGGCTTCATATCTACTCCATTTTCACAATAAAAATGTATTTATTTCTAAAAAATATCAAAATACAGTCAAAATTAGTAAAATGAAGCGTTTTTTAACGCCAGTGAGATACCTAAATTTGCTAAAAATCTAAACAAAGCAAGAAAGTATGAAACTCGGTATGAACCTTCTGTTGTGGGGAACGGACATCAACGCATCGCTTTTTCCCGTCCTTGACGAAATTAAAACCTTAGGTTTTGATGCCGTTGAAGTCCCTATTTTTAATTTAAACCCTGATGATTGGCACGTTTGGCGGCAAAAATTAGATGATTTGGGCTTAGCCCGTTTGGCAGTCGCTATCAATGGACCCGATGCGAACCCCCTCAGTATGGACGCGAATATGCGCGCTCATGCCTTAGAAAACAACAAAAAAGCGGTAGATTGTGCAGCTGTTATGGGCGCAACCTTACTCATGGGACCCATTCACTCGGCATTGGGCGTTTTTACAGGACAACCTGCAACGGCTGTGGAATGGCAATATGGTGTGGCGCACATCCGCGCTTTATCGGCATACGCTGCGACCAAAAATATCACTTTGGGCATCGAATATTTAAACCGTTTTGAAACCTATCTCTTTACCTGTACCGATGATATGTTGCGGTTTATTGAAGATGTCAACCACCCAAATTGTAAAATCATGTTCGATACTTTTCATGCCAATATTGAGGAGAAAGATATCCCAGCAGCGATTCAACGTTGTGGCGACAAACTCGTTCACGTGCAACTCTCTGAAAACGATAGAAGTACAGTGGGTAAAGGGCATATTGATTTCATAGAAATTATAAATACTTTGAAATCAATGGATTATAAAGGTATGATAAGCATTGAAGCGTTTAGTATGAAATTAGCCGCAGCGAATATCTGGCGACCGATGTTTGAATCTGAAACGCAATTGATGCAAGACAGTCTCAAATATTTGAAAAAAATACTGTAAATAGTGAGGGGGTAATCCGCAATATATAACTATGTTTCCTATGTGAAAAAACCTATTTTTCTATGTGTTAGAAAAACTCAAAACTCAGTTCATTATGAAAAAAATAAACATCGCACTCGTGGGTCTCGGATTCGGCTCGGAATTTATTCCCATCTACCAGCGCCACCCACACGTAAATATGTACGCTATTTGTCAACGCACCGAAGAGAATTTGAACAAAATTGGCGATGCGTTCAATATTGAAAAACGCTACACCAGCTATGACGAACTCCTCAAAGACACCAATATTGATGCCGTACACATCAATTCGCCCATTCCAAACCACGCCGAACAGACGATTAAAGCCTTAAAAGCAGGTAAACACGTCGCTTGCACCGTGCCAATGGCAACGTCAGTAGAAGAGTGCATGGAAATCGTGAAATTGAGTAAAGAAACGGGCAAAAAATACATGATGATGGAAACGGTGGTCTATAGCCGCGAGTTTTTATTCGTCAAGGAAATGTATGAAAAAGGTGAATTGGGCAAAGTGCAATTCCTCAAAGCCTCGCACCAACAGGATATGGAGGGTTGGCCCGACTATTGGCCCGGTTTGCCACCGATGCATTACGCCACGCATTGCGTGGGACCCGTTGCGGGTCTGTTGAAATTGGAAGCGGAGTATGTGTCATGTTTTGGGTCAGGGACGATCAGTGATGATTTGTCTAAAATCCACAATTCCCCTTTTTCTGTCGAATCAGCACATATTAAGTTCAAAGACAGCGATTTAAGTGCGTATGTTTATCGTTCTTTGTTTGATTTGGCGCGGCAATATCGCGAGAGTTTTGAGGTTTATGGCACTAAAAAATCGTTTGAATGGCCCCTTATTGAAGGCGAAGATGCCGTCATTCATACCGCTAAAAAAGAAGAACATAAGATACCAGAACGGGTAAAAGTGCCCGATTATGCCCATTATTTACCCAAAGAAATTCAAGATTTTACAACTAAAGGCGTGTACGACATTGCTGAAAATACGCATTTGAGTTTTGCTCAAGGCGGTGGACACGGTGGTTCGCATCCGCATTTAGCGCATGAATTCATCATGGCTTTGATTGAAGACCGCGACCCTTTCCCCAATGCTTGGGAATCTGCCAACTGGACTTCGGTCGGTATTTTGGCGCATGAATCGGCGATGGCAGGTGGCAAAATTTTGTATTTACCAGATTTCAAAAAAGCTGCTTTATAACCAGTTATTCACCATTCCAAAAGTTTTAAACTTTTGGAATGGTATGAAAATGATAGCTATTTTTTAAAAACTAAACAACTGATTTTCAATGAAAAACATCATATTCTTTCTCTTACTTCTTACGTCCTTTACGCTGTCTGCTCAAAAAGCCCGCCGCCTTGAAATCCTTTTTCTGGGCGACAATGGACACCACAAACCGATTGAGCGCGTCCCCGCCATTATGGCAGCATTGGGCGACAAAGGCGTGAATTTTACCTATACCGATAAGTTGGCGGACATCAATTTGTCGAACTTGAATAAGTACGATGCCTTGATGATTTATGCCAATTGGGACAGCATACCCCCCTCAGTAGAAAAGGATTTATTGGCGTATGTGGCATCTGGAAAAGGCGTTTTGCCGATACATTGCGCCTCTTATTGTTTTCGCAACTCGAGTGAATATGTCAAAATGGTTGGCGGTCAATTTTGGCGGCACACTATGGATACCATTGAGACACAAAGCGTTCAGCCTGAACATGTTATCATGAAAGGTTTGACATCTTTTAAGGCTTATGATGAAACATATTTGCACACAAAATTGGCGGCAGATAATAATATTTTAGCCGTTAGAGACATAAAAGCCGATCAATTTAAGGACAAACCGAACACTAAAACCGAGCCTTATACCTGGACGCGCAGCTACGGAAAAGGGCGTGTTTTTTACACCGCTTACGGTCATGATGAAAATACGTGGCAAAACGAAGGTTTTCATGCCTTGATACTGAGGGGTATCCTTTGGGCAGTCAATGACGAAGCACGACAAGCACACGCGGCTTTGAAACCCGAACCTTTTAAGTATAGAGAAGCCAAATTGCCGAATTATGAAAAACGTCCAGGCATTCAATACCGTCAAGACCCTTTGTCGCCTGAAGAATCTATGAAGCATATCCAGGTGCCTGTGGATTTTAATTTGGCACTTTTTGCTGCCGAGCCCAATGTGATGCACCCGATTGCCCTCTCATGGGACGAGCGCGGCAGAATGTATGTTTTGATTACAAAAGACTACCCGAACGAGCGCAAAGAAACAGGCGGCAGCGATTATATCCTCATTTGTGAAGACACTGATAAAGATGGAAAAGCCGATAAATTCACAAAATTTGCCGAAAATTTAAGCATTCCGACCGGTATGGTTTTCAGCAATGGCGGTTTGGTGGTGTCGCAAGCACCGCACATGTTGTTTTTGAAAGATACCGATGGCGATGATAAAGCCGATGTGCGGCAAGTGCTTTTTACGGGTTTTGGCACGTTTGATACCCATGCGGGTCCTTCAAATTTGCACTATGGTTTTGATAATTGGCTGTGGGGCAGCGTGGGTTATTCAGGTTTTAAAGGTGTCGTCGGAAATAACCCTGATACCATTCGATTTTCACAAGGCTTTTTCCGTTTCAAACCCGATGGCAGTGCTTTGGAATACATGACAAGTACGTCAAATAATACATGGGGTTTGGGTTTTAACGAAACAGGTGATGTTTTTGGCTCAACGGCTAATAACGCCCACGGTTGGTACATGGCGATTCCAAATCAATATTTCAATTCGGCAAATGGCGTGGACAATGGCAGTCGCAATACAGATACGCACAAAGACATGAAAACCATCACGCATAAAGTTCGTCAAGTCGATGTTTTTGGTGGTTTTACAGCCGCCGCTGGGCATAATATCTATTCAGCGCGGGCTTTTCCAAAAAAATATTGGAACAACATCGCCTTCGTAGCTGAACCAACAGGGCACGTTTTGCATCAAAATATTTTGACTAAAACGGGGACAAATTACGCGGATACTGAGGGGTTCAACCTCATGGCGGGAGCTGATGAATGGTTTTCACCTGTGTTTGCGGAAGTCGGTCCCGATGGTGCGGTTTGGGTAGCCGATTGGTATAGTTTCATCATTCAACACAATCCAAGACCTGATGGTTTTAAAATGGGAACGGGCAATGCTTATGACACCGATTTACGGGATTTCACGCACGGGCGCATCTATCGCGTGAGTGCGAAAGATGCCCTACCCTATCAGCCCCTTATTTTATCAAAAGACAAACCTAAAGACTTGTTGGCAGCACTTAAAAACAGCAATTTATTTTGGCGCAGCCATGCTCAAAGGCTATTAGTCGAGCGCAATCAAAAGGATATTGTACCTGAATTACTGGCTTTGATACGCGACAATTCTGTTGATGAAATTGGCATAAATGCTGCCGCTGTTCATGCGCTATGGATTTTAAAAGGCTTAAATGCGATGGATGGCGATGCTTTAAAAGTTGTTTTTGAAGCCACAAAACATCCGTCTTCAGGTGTTCGGAAAGTGGCAATCCAAGTTTTACCACGTAATCAAGAGACGCTTGATTTTATTTTTAAAAATAATATTTTAGAAGATAAAGAGCCGCTTGTCGTACTGAATACTCTTTTGGCTTTGAGTCAAATACCCCTGAATGAAGCAGCAGAAACGGCTATTTTACAAGCCTTAGAAAATTCAAAAGACATCAATGACCGTTGGTTACCCGATGCTTTTGCTTGTATTTTAACTAAAAATGACCGTTTGTTGAAAAAGGTTTTTACACAACAAATTGAGAAAAAAGCTAAAAATGCAGATGTTACGACCGACCATACCATGCATCACGACCATGCAGCGATGACGCAAAAAACAGAGCAAAAAAAAGCAACCGTTGCCGCATCTGACAAACCTGATTTGATTGTCAGCAATATTAAAATTGAGCCGACTAATCCGCAGCCACGTGAGCGGGTTACCATTTCCATTGATGTGACAAATCAAGGTGGTGTGGCTGTGCCAAAAGGTGTTGTCGTACCACTAAATATGCGTTTTGAGGGTAAAGGGCAGGTGATTGACATGGTAAGTCTCGTTCATACTGAGGGGGTCAAAGCAGGTGAAACGGTGACCATTACAAAAAGCACTAACGGCCCTTGGACAGGTAATATCGTTGTTACGGGTGAACAAGCGGGAGAATACACGTTTTCCGTTGCCGTTGATAAAGCCAATACCATTGGCGAAGGCAGCGAAACGAATAATACATTGAGTAAAAAAATCACTTTTGCCCTTTCACAAAGTATGGTGCAATATGTTTTAGCGAAAGCTATAAGGAGTAATGCATCGATAGCGGACATTTCGACGGTCATTGATTATTTGAAAAATGCCCAGAAATTAGAACCAGAAGGTTTTAATATGATTCTAAAAGGCATCAGCGAAAGTTGGAATATGAAGAAAAAAGTGACGGTCGCAGAAGCCGATACCCGCTATTTGAATGGGCTGTTAGCAACGACATCAGGTGTGAATAAAGAACGATTGACCCGTCTGATGCAGGCATGGGACGTTTTGAAAAAACAAGAAGAAAACGACCCCTCAGTACAAACCATAAAAATGAAGTCTGTGCGTGAAATGCTTCAATTTAACGTAAAAACATTTACCGTCAAGGCGGGAAAAATGGTTGAAATTGTTTTTGAAAACCCCGACGCAATGCAACATAATATTGTCATCGGCAAGCCTAAATCGCTTGAAAAAATCGGTAAAGCGGCAGATAAAATGATTACAGACCCCGATGGCGCACTTAAAAACTATGTGCCAAATAGCTCTGATATTTTGTTTTCATCTGAACTCGTAAACCCGGATCAAACGATAAAATTGCGTTTTAAAGCACCTGAAAAAGCGGGACTTTATCCGTATCTCTGCACCTTTCCTGGGCATTGGCGGATTATGAATGGGGTGATGAAAGTAGAATGACCTTTTGTAGTTGATTCTGTTTATGGAATGCAGAAAAGGTCTTTAATATATTCAAAATCAAACTTTTATACATAAAAAACCGCCCTCGAACTTAACGAGGACGGTTTTTTTATGCCTTCTTACTTGAATATCAATGCTGTGCCGCCTTATATTTTTTAACCGCTTCCGTCAATTTCGGTACAACCTCAAACAAATCGCCAACCACGCCATAATCAGCTGCTTTGAAGAACGGAGCTTCGGGGTCTTTATTGATAACAACGATAACACGGCTGTTATTGACACCTGCCAAATGCTGAATCGCACCTGAAATGCCGATAGCGATGTACAAATTCGGACGAATCGCCACCCCTGTTTGTCCCACATGTTCGTGGTGTGGTCGCCAATCGGCATCAGCAACGGGACGGCTGCACGCGGTTGTTGCGCCTAAAGTTGTTGCCAAATCCTCAACAATGCCCCAATTTGACGGGTCTTTCATGCCACGACCTGCCGAAACGACCAATTCTGCTTCGGGCAAAGGCACAATGCCTTCGGCTGTTTTCACAGATTTGACGCGCACACGGCTCGCAGGTGCTGAAATACTGAGGGGGGTAACAGCGACATCGCTGCCCGATTTTACAGGCGGAATCGCATTACCCACCAATGAAATTACTTTATTTTCGCCTGAAAGCGTGTATTCAGCAATCGCTTTACCTGAATAAACGCCTTTTTTTACTTTGAATGTGCCGTCATTAGTGGGCAGTTGATTCGCACCCGAAATCAAAGCTGCATTGAGACGAACAGCGACACGACCAGCCAAAGATTTACCTGTTGAACTATTGCTCAAAATGACGACGGTTGCACCCGTTTGTTTAGCCGCACCTGCGATAATGGCTGCATGAACTTGTGCATCAAAATCTTTGATACCTGCTACGTTATATACTTTAACTGCACCATAAACGCCGAGTTCTCCGCCGTTGTTGACATCGCCAATCGTTAAGGCAGTACACTCCGTTCCGAGCAATTCAGCTACTTTTTTACCATACGTGACGGCTTCAAGAGCCGCTTTTTTAAAATGCCCTTTGGGACTTTCTGCAAATACTAATACGCTCATTATATGATGATTTTCTTTTGTCAAAAAATTGATTTTCAATTACTTACAACATTTTTTCTTTAACACATAGCCACATAGAAAACATAGCTTTTATTAGAAAAATGCTTGAAAAAGCTATGTTTCCTATGTGGTTATGTGTTTAAAAAAACCTGTTTTTATATAACTTTGGCTTCTTCGTGAAGAAGTCTAACAAGCTCTTCCATATCGTCGGCAGCGACCATTTTTACACCACTTTTAGCCGGTGGCAATTCAAATTTTGTAACCACTGAGTTATCTGTGAAAGGCTTTGCTGTGACAACTGCCAATGGTTTGTTTTTGGCTTTCATAATACCCATCATGTTTGGAATCCGTTGTTCCGCCATACCTTTTGCTGCCGATACGACGAAAGGCGTATCTACTTCAACGACTTCGATACCGCCTTCAATATCCCGTTCAATAGTCGCTGTATTGCCCGACATATCTAATTTTGATGCATAGCTAATGAACGGTAAATCAAGGTATTCCGCCACCATCGCCCCAATTTCAGAACCATTGTAATCAATGGTTTCTTTACCTGTAAATACGATGTCGTAACCTTCCGTTTTGGCATATTCTGCAATTTGAAATGCTGTATTCATCGCACTTTTTGAGTCTAAATCAATCCGAACGGCGTTCGTCGCATCAAGGGCTAAACCTTTGCGGATGATTTGGTCATTTTCAGCACCGCCGACATTAATTAAGGTAACAGTGCCGCTTGTAGCCTTTGCGAGGTCGAGCGCACGAACGAGGGCGTACCACTCGTCGTAGGGGTTCATAATAAATTGAACACCTGCGCTGTTAAATTCTGTGGCATCGGCATTAAAAGAGATTTTTGCGGTTGTATCAGGCGTTTTAGAAACGCACACCAATATTTTCATAATTTTATTTTTGATATTTATAGATTGAATATTTTTGTTTAATTACTTTAGCTAACACGAATTTCACAAATTACACGAATTATGTAGATTGATTTACACTTAATTAGCAAAAATAAGCCTAAAAAAGCTATTTTTTAAATTCGTGTTAGTTCAGTTATAGTATTATAGGTATTACTGTTTTATTATACCTTTAAGAGTGAACATTGTTTGCTAATTAAGGTTCAAACTTCTATTTGCGGCAGCAAATTTAAAGAATTCTTTTCGCCTAAAAAAGCATTTTAGCGAATATTCGCTAAAATATTTGATTTTACTGAGGGGTATAAAGTACGATTTTCCCTTATCTTCGCTCATCATTAGATGTGAATAATGATTTACATAATTTTCAAAATCAATATATGTCCAGACTTGACCAATTATTTGACTTATTAGAGTCTCAACCCAACGAGCCGTTTCTTCTTTTTGCCATTGCCAAAGAGTATGAAAAAGCAGGAGATAATAATGATGCACTCAATTATTACTTGCGATTGAAAGAAACGACCCCTCAGTATGTCGGCACATATTACCATTTAGGCAAACTGTATGAACGTTTGCAACAACCTGAAACGGCATTTTTGACCTATAAAAAAGGTATGGAAATAGCCAAACAAGAAGGTGATATGCACGCCTATTCGGAGCTTTCAGGTGCAAAAATGAGTATTGACGACGACGATGATGATTTTTAAATATAGATTTTTTAAACCACAAATTAGACTGATACGACTAATTTTCTCTAATTTTATTTGAAACGCTACATAAATTCTAAAAGCGCAA
>JAYTUR010000224.1:0-2323 GCA_043744475.1 Saprospiraceae bacterium
CTTCAAAACAGCGGCAAAGGTGGTTGAAGCCGACTTTCAATGCCCTTTTTTGCCGCATAATCCGATGGAACCGATGAATTTCTTTGCAGACGTAAGAGGCGATAAGGCGGAATTGATTGGCTCGACGCAAAACCCAAATTCGCATCGTGATCAAGTTGCAAAAGCATTATCTATACCCAAAGAGAATGTTACGGTAGAAATGACTCGTATGGGTGGTGGTTTTGGTCGTCGTCTGAATGGTGATTTTGTTGTGGAAGCTGCGGAATTATCGAGTCTCATCAAAGCCCCTGTTAAAGTGATTTGGACCCGCGAAGATGATATGTCAGGCGGCATTTATCGCCCTGCCTGTCGCTACCGTTTTCGTATGGCATTGGATAAAGACAATAATATTATTGGCTTCGAACAGCGGGGAGTTGGTATCAATGCGGGTGACTCGACGCGAGGTGGCAACAATTTCCCAGTAGGAGCTATTCCTAATGTATTGGTTGACTCTGTTAATTACAAATCGCCGATTACGACGGGACCTTGGCGTGCACCTATTACCAATTTTTTGGCTTATGCCGAACAAGCATTTTTGGATGAAGTCGCTGAAAAAATGGGTAAAGACCCCATTCAAATGCGCCTTGACCTTCTGGATAATGCTAAAAAGAACCCAACGGGCGACATCAAATACGATATTGACCGCTTCAAGAAAGTCATTCAAACGGTGGCTGAAAAGGCGAATTGGGGCAAAAAAGGGAAAGGTGTATATCAAGGTTTCAGCGTCTATTTTTCACATAATTCCTATGTCGCACAAATTGCAGATGTTGTTTTAGAAAAAAAGCAACCCGTTTTGAAAAAAGTCTATTGTGCCGTTGATTGTGGTATTTTGGTCAATAAAAGTGGTGCTTTAAATCAAGTTGTCGGCAGCATCGTTGACGGTTTGGGTCATGCCATGTACGGCAATTTAACGTTTAAAGACGGTGTTCCTGAACAAAACAACTTCAATACGTATCGCATGATTCGCATCAATGAAGTGCCCGAAGTAGAAGTACATTTTATGGACAATGGCATTGATCCAACAGGTTTGGGCGAGCCCGCATTGCCGCCATTGGGCGGTGCTGTTGCCAATGCTTTTTATAAAGCAACGGGCAAACGTATTCGTCAACAGCCGTTTATAAATGAAGAAAATACTTTATTGGAGAAATTTTTGTTATTGGGTTGAAATTTTAAAAGTTAGGGAAATTTTAAAAATTTCCCTAACTTAAACATATACTTAGACACGCTCCAAAATCACCGCATAACCTTGTCCAACACCAATACACATTGTTACCAAAGCATATCGTTTCCTTTGTTCTTGTAATTCAATCGCAGCAGTATTCAAAATACGCGTACCACTCATGCCCAACGGATGACCGAGTGCAATCGCTCCACCGTTTGGATTAACACGTGTGTCGTCGTCTGCAATGCCTAACGAACGCATACACGCCAAACTTTGCGCTGCAAAAGCCTCGTTGAGTTCGATAATATCCATATCATCAATTGTCAAACCCGCCTTTTTCAAGGCAATTTTGGAAGCAGGAACGGGTCCAATGCCCATAATGCGTGGTTCAACACCCGCTACTCCTGAAGCAACAATCCGCGCCATCGGAGTTAAACCAAACTTTTTAATGCCCTCTTCGGAAGCCAATAACACAGCCGCCGCCCCGTCATTTAAGCCCGATGAATTACCCGCTGTCACAGTACCATCGCTGCGGAAAACCGTTTTGAGTTTTGCCAACACCTCAAGAGAAGTCGTTGGTTTGACAAATTCATCTTGACTGAAAACATGCACTTCGTTGCGTTTTTGAGGAATCTCAACAGCCGTTATTTCTCTTTCAAAACGACCCCTCAGTATAGCTGCCGCTGCTTTTTGTTGCGAGAGATAGGCAAATAAGTCTTGGTCTTTTCTATTGATATTGTGCATTTCTGCTAAGTTTTCAGCCGTTTTGCCCATAGAATCCGTACCATAAAGCGATTGTAAAAGCGGATTGATGAACCGCCAACCGAAAGCCGAATCGAACATCTGAGCATCGCGTCCAAAAGCTGTTGAGGTTTTTGAAATAACCCACGGCGCGCGTGTCATTTGCTCAACACCTCCTGCCAAAATCACATCTGCATCGTTGCATTGAATATAACGCGCTGCATCTACGATAGCTGCCAAACCCGAAGCACACAAACGATTGACCGTCTGCGAAGGTACTTCCACAGGTAAACCCGCTAAAAGGGTTGCCATGCGCCCCACATTGCGGTTGTCTTCGCCAGCTTGATTGGCGCAACCCACAATCACATCGGCGATACTGAG
>JAYTUR010000225.1:0-8965 GCA_043744475.1 Saprospiraceae bacterium
CTTTTTTTGCGAAGCAAAAAACAGTGCGAAATCTGTTTAGTGCGTAACATCAGTTTCTAAGTAATTCTGCGTAAACGCAAAGGAAAGGAAAATTTAACTAATCGTTCAAGGATACTTTTAGCTTAAAGTAAACCCATAAAAAAAAGGGAGTCACTGACGTGACTTCCCCTCAACTTAGAATGTATGAAAAAACCTTACTCACTTATTCTTTGAATGGATATTATATTAGGCTAAATTGCCCCCCATCATTATTTCGTTATTCAATTTGCGTAAATAGGTGTATTTCCAATAAATACTCTTAGCCGATTCAAAAGCAATTTTGAGTCCTTCTATACCATCAAAAACACCTAATTTTAAGATATAAATGTTGAAAAATTTAAAAAACACTTTTACGAGCATAAAGCCCCAACTCAAGTATTTACCCTTATAAAACATATCTTTTGCGCCCAGAGTTGCATATTTTCTCATTTTTTGGTCAAATTGGTCAAATGAACGGTACGTAAAATGAAGCAAATCGCTTGAAAGAGGCGTTATTTCGCCTTTATAAATCAACCGTTCATGCACGAAGTCATCAGACCAATAAGTTCCTTCTTTTGGGAACAATCGGATTTTAGCATCAGGATACCAACCTGAAAACCGAATGGCTTTTTGACCAATATAGTTGAGACGTGGCATAATGTATGCCCCCCGCAGTATCAGTTTGTTTTTTAGAATATCTGACCTCAATTTTTCTGACAACACCTCGTCTGCATCACGAGACAGAATGTAAGGATATTGCGCAATGTTATTACCATAGTTCTTGGTCGCACCATATCCAGCCCACTCTCGAGAGATAAATGTCAAGTTGTCATAAGAACGGCATAATTCTTCAGTTTTGTCGGTACTTAACGCATCAATGACAATAATTTCATCCACAACGTTTTGTAAAGAATCGAGACAACACTTAATATTGCCTTCTTCGTTTTTTGTGATAATAACAGCTGAAATTTTCATTATTTAGGTTTTTCTTTTGCTAGACCCAATACTTACTAAACGCACTGTCTTAATAAACGGTTGCGTTGGTATATGTCAGAAAACTATGACATTCGACTATTATTATACACCCAAGTTTATTTTATGTAGGTTTTTTTAAAAAAAATATACCCCTCAGTATTTGGGCATGACAGTTTATTTAAGTGGTATTAGTAAAAGTCCTTTATGGCTGCTACTACCGTTTATAGGTAAGACAGGGGTTTTACTATAAAAACAAAAAACCTTAAATATCAGTCACTCACTGTTTTCTATGCCTTTGGCTTGGTGAACGACCTTTGAATTGTCGGACGTAACGGGCAAACGCATCAGGCAAGAGACTTTTTTTTAGTTAAAACGTTTGAATTTCAACGGCAACCCTTACCAGAAGGTCTTTATCTTTTCAAAATGACGGGCGCAGGAAAGATATTAGGTATTGGAAAATTGGTTATTCAATAAGGTATTCTATCTTCAATAATAGTAGGGGCGACCCTTGCGGTCGCCCTATATGAAACAGTAAATTTTATATTTTTTAACGTTCGTATATAGGGCGACCGCAAGGGTTGCCCCTACGTGGGAAACAATCTTAAAATTTCACAATCTTACTCGTCCGCGATTTATCGCCAATAGAAATTTTAAGGAGATAAGTCCCCGCTTGTAAAACATGTGTATCAAGCGACACAGCATTTTGACCTGCGTTTATACTGAGGGGTGTCGTTTTGACATTGCGCCCCAACACATCAAAGATTTCCACCTTGCCATTATCTGTTGTTTCAGACGTAATATTGACTTGAACCAAATCCGTAAAAGGATTCGGCGATATATTGATGGCTGATTTATCTAACTCTCCAATTGCCGATAATATACGTGTGCCATTGGCAAACCAATTACCGAACGACGCATCGGTTTTGAAAATGGTGGGTGTGCCATTGGGTTCTATTTTACTGCTCGAGACACCGATGATGCCCAAACGGGATGCTCCAGCTGCGTCTTCATTTGTAAACAAAATGCGGTCGTCAGTGCGCGAATAACTCGGATAACCAACGGTATTGTTTTTATAAAGACCTGCCGCCGCTTGTGTCACCGCTCCACTTTGGGTATTGGCAGCTAAGATATAGAATGCGCGTTTGTTCGGGTCGGTATCGTCCAAAAAGTCAAAAGCGACGATATAAGGCGAGTTTTTGGCATAAGTCGGGTCTGCAATGCTTGTATTCTCAGGCAAATCGGTGAATAATTTCTCAATTTTTGCCGTTGTTGCCCAATTATTCGTTTGGTTTGACCACACATCAATGGAACCCACGTCCCAATATTCAATAGCGTCCGTACCTTGACCTTTGATACGATTGTAAGCATCATAGAGTACCGATGTGCCAAAATGATCCCATTCGAGGGCATCAGAATATTGGACAGCACCCGCATCCACGCCCGTCGTAAAGGTCGGATTAAAGAGTTTATAAGCCTTCCATTGGCTTTTTACAAAAGAATACAACCACAACGTATCCGTTCCATCATTTGCGGCGATTTTGCTGCCGTCTTTTGAGACAGCGACATTGTTCCAAATCGGGTCACTTTGAATGAGGCGATCGGTGGCAGTCGGTGGGTTGGTACTCCAATTTAAAGTAACGTAGTACATTTTTTTGTCTGCACCGATATAAAAAATGTATTTGCCATCGTCTGAAACGCTCGGTTTGTTGGCAACACCACGTGAACTCAATGTTTGTATCGTCGAACCTGTACCATTTGTTAATTGCAGCTTCGTTTGGTCGTTGCTGACATAAACGACCCAATCTGAACCTGGGTTAACTTGTAAGTTCTGTTGATAAACCACACCTGTTGTTGTACCACCCGTCCCAATGCCAACTTGACCGAAGGCATTTTGTGCCGCTGTGAGAACAGCCGTATTGGTCGGGTATAAATCTTTACAAGACTGCTCAACGGCAGCACGGCAGTCAATAAATTTAGAAGAAGCGACGAGGTAAGTCGTTAAAGCACGGTAAAAAACCTGCTCTGCAATGGGTTTTCCAACAGAACCATTGGTTGCAAAAAGGTAAAAAGCATAATTTGTAATGCCTGAATTGATATGCACACCGCCATTGTCCGATGTGCCATTGTATTTTTCGCTAACGTGTTTGGGCTGCCAACCACTGCTGTTGATACTCGTACCGCCATTGTTCGGGTTTGCCATATCACGCAAAAAACCTGTTGGAAAAATAGAACGTCCATTGACAACATCTTCGCCAATCTGCCAATCGTCGCGGTCAATCATACAACCAAAAATGTCTGCAAACGACTCATTCAAAGCACCCGGTTCGTTTTGATACTTCAAATTTGCTGAATTTTGAATCACGCCATGCGAAATTTCATGTCCTGCCACATCAAGACCACGCGCCAAAGGCAAAAAGGCTTGTGACCCATTGCCATAAAACATCGCCTCGCCGTTCCAATAAGCATTGTCCATTGATTGCCCACCATCGGTGACGTTGATGAAACTCGTCACTGTACCGCCTTTGCCATTGATAGAATTGCGGTTGAAGGTTGTGCGGTAATAATTGTACGCAGTACCAGCATTATAATGGCTCGAAATGGCTTTTGGATTGTTCCAACTGTTATTCGTTGACGTGACATAGAAATAAGGACCATCATCCGTATTGTTGTAATCAAACGTCTGAATTGCACCGATGGGCTTATTGGGCATGGTAGAAGAAGCCGAATTATACATGTTGCGAGACGCATCGAGCATATAATATTTTGTGCCAACTTGATAGGTATTGATGGTGCGCGTTACATTGAGCAAGTCTAAAGCATTTGCGGTAAAAGCACCGTCTAACATTGTTGCATTAGGTGTTTCAACTTTATCTCCTTCTTGCTTTGTTTCGTTCTGTGCTTTTTCGGACGAAACAAGTTCCGTTGCTACGGGTGAAATAGTGCAAGAACTGTGGTAAGAGTCCAAAATTTCCCCATTTTCGGCATCAATGAAGTATTCGTAGCGATGTAAAACATTTGGGTAAGCGACGACGTGCCACGTCAAACGCTCTGCGCTGCGTTTTTCATTTTTATGAAAAATAACCAATTCGCTACGCAACTGCTCGCCGCCAATTTGTTCTTTTGCGTCAACGGGTAAGTTTTTAAAATCTGTTTTTTTCTCTAAATCAGCCCGTACAAGCGTTTCTGCTTGTGTATTTAAAATACTTGGTTCAACGTTTTTTACTGAGGGGGTCGGAAAATAGACACCGTTGAACAATGTTGTGCGTCCATCTTTTTCATGCACCATAATTTCACTGCCCCAAACAGGCACTTTGGCTAAAACTTGCTGCATACGAATATGCGTTTGTCCAATGCCATCCGTTTCAATGGATTTTATAACAAATTCTTCCGACGGTTTTTGAATTGAAATGGCTTTTGATACCGCATTCAAATACTGAAAAGTGCGTTCTTCAACCGTTTTTGAGCTCGGATACTGAGGGGTCGGCAAAGTGCCTTCAATCATCGTTGGTAAATCTGCATCAGACGTTTTAACTTCCAAACCATTCGGCAATAAAGCCGTCCGCTTTTGCAAATAAGGAATAGACTTCATCGCAGACTCTCCAACAAGCGGTTGTGTAGCAATAGGTACACCCGTTGCAGGTATGTTTAGAGTTTGTGGATAACCGTGTGGAACGGCTTGAATATTTTTGTTTTTAAAAGGCTTTTGCGACAAGCCCAAAACGCTAAAAGCTAAAATCGGTAGTAAAATAAATAATCGTTTCATTACTTTAAGTTTTTGATTACTAATTAGTTGTGATTAAAAAACATTTAAAAATTAATGTTTTTCCTTATCTATATCTTTATCGTTTTTACTTTTTCCGGGCAATTCAGCGCTTAAGTTTTTATAATATTCTTCGACGTTTTTAGGTGCGTGCGGGTCGTTTCCACTGCCATCCCAAACGATTTTATTGTCCTTTTTGCCTTCTCTTTTAAGAACGATAAAATGATATATATTGCCTGGCACATCATACAGCCAAGTATGCAAACGCATAGAATCAACAGCGGCATAGTGGACATCGGCTTTCTTTTTGCCTATTTTTTTGACGATGCGTTGGGTTGCAGAATCTTTTTCGATTTTAACAATATATCCGTTTTCTAGCAAGGCATATTCATGTACTTTACCTGTAAAGCCACCGCCATGACCAAAAACAATCTGCGTGGCGGGTAATTTATCGGTCGCAATGGTGCGTTTACAACTGAACAAGCCTAAAATAAGCATAACAATTAAGGGAAAAGCCATTTGAGTTTGTTGTAAACGGCGGGAAAATACCTTTTTGGACAAAAAGGATTGGGCGTAGTTAAGTTTCATATTTAATGATTAAAAATTTAATGATATTAATATTAGTCTGTAAAAGTACAAAACAGCGTCTATTTTACGCCCTATTTGATAATCTGACGCAAAAAAATGACAAATGGAACGGATTGAAAGCGTTGAGATGAAGAGATAAAAGTGGTTTTTACTGAGGGGGTCAGTGCAGGGGCATAAATGATTGGTTTTATTTCACACCGCCTGGTATTTGGTCAACCCAAACTTCTATTTTGAGTTTTACGACACTTGGTTCACCATTTGTTGTAACGGTAATGGTGGGTTTTTGAGGGCCAACCTTATTTTTTGCGGTATATTTTACCAATATTTTGCCTTTGTCACCTGGGGCGATGGGTAATAAAGGTGGGGTAGGTATGGTGCAACCACAAGAGCCTTTCGCGTTGATGATAACAAGGTCACAGTCGCCAATATTTGTAAATTCAAAACTTTTTTCAAGCACGGCATCTTCTTTTATCGTACCCAATTCAAGGACGAGTTTATCGAATGCTATTTTTGCAGATTTGGAGGGCTGGGCTTTTTTTGATGTCTTTGAAACAGACCTATACGCTATTTTAGGCTTACTTTTAATCGTTTGAGCAATCGCCTCAGTATGGAAAAACAGTGAGATACATATTAAACAAAGAAAACTTGTAGCACATTTCATCGGAAAAGTATTTTATATGAAATTTCATGTAAATATAGGATTATTTCCTAAGCGAAACAAATTTTGAAAGTAAATTGCTTGTAAGATTTTGATAATCAATGTTTTATATTCCAATGAATTTTTCAAAGCTATTTTTAAAATGGTCTTAAATTCTAAGGTTATTCTAATTTACGCTTAAAAATTTCTAGCTTTGAGACTAAATTTATCGAGCGTAGTCACTTAATATTTTACTTTGACAATATGCCTACACCAAACCAAAACCTTTTTGTAGAATTTCCACCAGTTACCAAAGCGCAATGGTTGGCTAAAATTGAAAAAGACCTCAAAGGTCGCCCTTTGTCTGACCTCGATTGGACGGATATACCCCCCCTCAGTATAAAACCATTTTTACATGCCGATGATTTTGAGGAACAACCCGAACCCATTCTCGACAGCCGTTCCGCCAATACATGGGACATCGGTGAGGACATCGTAGTAACGGATTTTGTGGCTGCCAATAAACAAACCCTTGCGGCATTGATGGCAGGTGTGAATGCACCACGTTTTGTTTTTGGTGATTTTCCAACAGCTATTCAACTCTCACAATTGTTAGAAAATGTCGAATTGGGCTATATTTCGGCACATTTTAAAGCCAAAAACGAGAATCTGTCACCGCTTCCTTTTTTAAAAGATTTTAAAAGTATAGCGCGCGGAAAAGCTTCAGAACTTAAAGGTGCGGTGCATTACGACCCTTTCGCCGATGCTCAATATGATGTTCAAACAGTAACAGAGTTAATGCTTTGGGCTTCTGAAAATTTACCGCTATTTGCCATTATTACGGTTAATGCGGAACGTTTTCATCAAAATACTGAGGGGGTGGTTTCAGAATTGTCTGACGCTCTGAAAGCAGGTGAAAACTACTTGAAACAATTGACAATCAATTTTTTAGATATTGATAAAATTCAAAATCGTATCGCTTTCCGCTTTCAAGTGGGCGCTTCTTATTTTGTTGAAATGGCTAAACTACGCGCCTTCAAATTGCTATGGGGCAATGTCCTTTCGGCTTATGGTGCCACTCCGACAATACCGCGTTTATTCGCAACGACTTCGCCTTTCAAAGCGAATGATGATGCCAATATTCATAAAATTCAAGCCACAACTGAAGCGATGAGTGCCGTCATGGCGGGCATCGAAACTTTGACCGTTGCGTCGAGCGAAAAATCGAATTTTGGTCGTCGCATCGCTCGAAATGTGCAGCATTTATTGTCTTTGGAGTCTTACTTAGACCGCGTTTCAGACCCTGCGGCAGGCAGTTATTACATTGAAAAATTGACTGAACAGTTGGCTGAAGCAGCTTGGGATGAATTCCAAAAACAAATCTAACTAAGTTGAAGACTATGGAATACATTGAAATCTGCGCACAGTCTATTACTTCCGCCCTTGCGGCACAAGAAGGTGGTGCGAACCGCATCGAGTTATGCACCGCTCTCGAAGTCGGTGGCTTGACACCCAGCCCCGCCACGATGCTCGAAGCGAAGCGATTGTTAACCATACCTGTTTGTGTTCTCATACGCCCCCGTTCAGGTGATTTCATTTATTCAGATGTCGAATTTGAGTGCATAAAACGCGATGTGGCATGGTGCAAAGAGAACAGCATGGACGGCGTTGTTATCGGCATTTTGACTCCAAAAGGGACGATTGATGTGCTAAAAATGAAGGAATTGCTTGAAATCGCCCGCCCGATGCAAGTCGTTTGCCATCGTGCCTTCGACCAAACACCCGACGCTTCAGAAGCATTAGAGCAACTCATTGCTCTTGGTTTTGACCGTGTTTTGACCTCTGGGCAAGCCCAAAATGTCGTTGTAGGACGCGATATACTGCGAGGTCTCGTCGAGCAAGCCAACGGACGTATTACCATCATGCTCGGCAATGGAGTCAATCCAGACAACCTAAGAGACTTGATGACGCATACAAAAGCCACTGATTTTCATACATCTGCAAAATATACCGTCAAAAGTCCGATGCCGACTTTTAAAAACAGCGTCTCGCTCAACCTCAATGGTGGTCGGGAAAATGATTATTTTGAGACCGATGTGGCAGTGGTGAGAGAAGTGGTGGCTATTGCAAAGCAACTTTAAATGTTATTTTTCAACCAAAGACAACCATGTTTTTATCACTGTGTGCAATGCTTTTTCTTTTGATAAAACATCATCTATATCTTTAAATATCGCAATTCTTCTGCCATCTTTATAATCACCTTCGAGCAAGCCTGTTGTGTCATTGACTTTTGCGCCACTTGGAAACACAAGCATAATTCTGCCTTTAAAGAGGTTAAAAACCGCTATTTCTCTTTTATATTCCTTCGGATTAAAGGGTTTCATCTCTCCAGTATAATAAAAACTGGGATTGTTCCACTTTATGCGTTCACAAATATTGCTATCAGTTTTTAATATTATTTGCCGAATGGCTTCAACAATTTTACCCAATTCAGTGTCGAGTTTTTGGATATACTCTGTTACTTGCATTGAGTCAGAAATAGCTTTATTTTTTTCCATATTGAGAGGAATTGTTTAAAATATGTTCGGCAAATCTAAATAAAATCATAGGATACCCCCTCAGTAAAAACGGGAAAAACAACAAAAAAAGCCTGACACAACAGCATCAGGCTTCAATAACATTCATCTAAAATCAGATATTATCTGAAAATTCTTTATTTCACAACCGTATGATAAAACGTCTCGTCTCCTGCCGTTACTTCTATGATATAAGCACCATCGGGCAATTGAGCAATATTGTAGCGTTTGTGGAAATTCAAAGCGTCTGAAAGCTTATCTTGTTTCAATTTGCGACCTGCATTGTCATAAATATTTACAACTATCTTGCCGTAAGTTTTTAACAATACATTGACATCTAATTTATTGTCTTTAAGCAGAACGACAGGAATGAATTTTTCTGTTTTCTCTAATTCCGTAATGACGATACCT
>JAYTUR010000226.1:0-8953 GCA_043744475.1 Saprospiraceae bacterium
TGGAGCCGCGGCCTGCGCAAAGTCGGCCGCACTGACGCACGCGAGGGGGCGGGCATTTTCTACGATGAGAAGGTCCCGCTCCCGGCCGGCGGCAGCCAGACCCATGTGCTCGATATCCTGCTGCAGTTCTGCACCGCGGTCGGCGCCGAGGCGCGCCTCACCGGATTCCAATATTCACATTCACACCATAATTATTAATCGGATTTTGAACAAACCAATCAAACGTCCTTGTCCCATCACCATTTACAGTCGTTTTTCGCAAACGCCCATTCGATACATCCATCAAATCTTGCGGCACCGTCACCGAAATCAACATCGAATCCGCCTCATCGTACATGTGATCTTTGCAGGGCCACCACACACTCGCCCCCAAACCTTGACAAGACGTGGCGACAAAATGCTGCCCATTTTTGTCTTTTGACCACGAAAAGCCACCATCCCAAGGTGCCCGTTTTGCCACCTTTGGCTTACCCGAATATTCAACCACCACAGACTCTAAATGACCCTTGATTTGCGGCTTTTCAAGACGAATAAAATACGCATTTTGCCCTTGTTTCGTAAAATTCAAAGGCTTACCATCTTGCAAAATGCGTCCTATACTGAGGGGGGGCTGCAAGTCAATTTGCAGCGTTTGATATGGCTCAATGACCTTATAAAAGACCATTGTACTGCCCTCAATACTCTGTTTATCGGGGTCAATGCGCACCCGCAGCTCATAATAGGTCAAATCCCACCACGCCCGTTCACGGGTGATACTACCGCGTAGCGTGTCGTCGTGGGTGAATGTGTTTTGTGAAAAAAGGAGGGTTGGTAAAAGAAGCAGCGTCATCAGCGATTTAAGCATATTCGTTATCGTTTGTTTTAAAATGGACATTATTACCTTAAATTTGTGCATAAATGTAGAAATTTTGACAGAATTAACGGATTTTTCCCTTGATAGAATCGAAATAATGTACCTCATTATTTTCCAACAAAAAAGAGCAGATGACCTAATTCACCTGCTCTTTTTGCATAAAAAAAACGGTCAAACGAGGCATTTGCTTCCCAGGAAGCCCTTTTCACCATCGTTAACCGCATTTTTGCTAAAAATAAAACTTACTCTTAGTTTGTATTTCCTTTTTATACCACAAAAGTAAGGATACAATGTTACCTCCACATTAATTCAAGATTAATGAAATGTAAAGTTTGGAAAATATTGAATGGATTAAACGCCGCTTGCCCTTTGCTTTTATACTTTTGTATCGTTATCATTAAGATTATGTACCATTCTATCTTTTTTTGTCATTCTGAATGCAGTGAAAGAATCTAAATAAGTAATCATTTTCAGATTCTTTCACTGCGTTCAGAATGACAAAAAAGTTGTTTAAAATTGAAACACAGTTTACTTTTATTACAATGTTTACAATGTTTAACTTGTAAAAAATCATAAATCCAATGAAAAAAGCCCTTTTCTTCATTTTTATACTCTTTTTTGCGACTTGTACACCCCCTCAGTATTCGGGGCAATCAAACTCAAAAACGTCGTTTGATTGGCAAGGGCATCGTGGCGCACGTGGTTTATTGCCTGAAAATACGATTCCAGCTTTCATAAAAGCTTTGGAATTGGGTGTCACGACGCTCGAACTCGATTTAGCGGTCACCAAAGACAGCCAACTTGTTATCTCACACGAGCCGTGGCTCAATGCCGATATTTGCCAAAATGCGGACAATACACCTATAACCAAAGACGAAGCCGAAAAACGTTTGATTTGGCACATGACAGCCGATGAGGTGAAAAAATACGACTGCGGCAGCCGAGGCAATCCGCGCTTTCCGACGCAACAACGGATGCGGGTTTTTAAACCCACTTTGGCGGAAATGGTGGCAGAAGTCACTTCTTATTGTAAAGAAAATAAGCGTCCCCTCCCCTATTTTAATATCGAAATCAAATCAAACCCCGAATGGGACGAATCGCGCACCCCCTCAGTAAAAACCTTTGCAGAGCTGGCTTTGACGACTATAAAACGCCTAAAAATCTACGATAAAACTTGTATTCAGTCTTTCGACCCGCGTGCGCTCGAAGCGATTCATGCTATGGATAAAAAAATCACAACAGCACTATTGATTGAAAATATAGGTACAATTGAAGCCAATTTGTCAAAAATCAGCTTCAAACCGAGCATTTACAGTCCCTATTATCTTTTGGTAAATAAAAAAGTGGTGGATTACTGCCACACCCAAAACATACGCGTGATTCCGTGGACGGTGAACGATGTAACCGAAATGAAAGCATTAATTAAAATGGGTGTGGACGGTTTGATAACGGATTATCCTGACCGTATTATAAGATGAACAATAAAGATGTTTAAACTTTCTAAAAGTTTTCTTACTGCATGAAAGTTGTTGCGATTAGGAAAGTCCGTTAATGCAAATTAATTTTTATTTAAAGTATTGATTATCAATACTTTAAATAAAAATTAAAGTTCACTGAAATTATAATGTAAACACAGTTTACAAATAAAACAAAGTTTAAGCAGTAATATCGTTTTACGAAGTTTAAGATTCCTTCAAACTTTTAACAATATTCAAAACCGCACCCAGCAAAAGAGGCGTTTTCATATTCTCTTCAAAACTTTTGGTATCGTCGTAGCTACCTCTCAGTATGCCGCCGTGCAAACGGGTAATAACCGCAGACCGAAGCGATTTATCTTTTGCCAACAAAGCTAAAACTGCCGTTTTTTCCTTCTCAAATTTCGCTTGTTTTTGGTTGGCAATCAACTCTTTTTGCGCTAATTCCTGCTTTTTAAAAGCTTCTTGTTGCGCTTTTTTCTTATTTTCGTCTTTATTCGGTTCCTTTGTCGAGTCAGAATAGCCTTGTCTAACAGCTTGAACAAAAAAGCCCGCAGCCTCTTTAACTTTGCCTTGCACCAACGCATTTTCTGTGACCCGAACAGCTTGTTGAATCGCCTCTTCGCTGTGATTTTGCACCAAAGAGCGCAACATTTTGGCAGAAACACCCCAATTTTGGCAAATCAAATGGCTTAAATCAACAATTAATCGTTCATTCTCTAAGTTTGGTGAGGCAACAGATTGCCCTTTTTGCAACTTTATCGGTTTCGTTTTCGGTAATTCTTTATTTGACAATTGCCCGCCACCCGTTTCTTTGATGTGAAAGATGATGGCAACCACTTTTTTCCCTTTTTTAACTTCTTGATAGGCAAAACTAATATCTGTCGTATCTGTCAAACGCTTTTGCGCTTCATTTAAAACTGCCGATTTGAAGTGTCCATACAGCTCATATTTATCTGCCACACCCAACATTTCTTTCAATTCGTCAAGCAAAACTTCGACGGTATGCTGCCGCCTTCCCCAATATTGCTTCAAAAGATGGTATAACCGAATGCTTGTCCCTGTGCGCAGAAATTTATAATTCCGCAAATCTACTTTCGTAAAGTCTTTTTGCAGCTGTAAAAGGAAGGGTTTCAGCTGTGGATGGAAGGTCAAACGGATAAAAATTGGGTCGTTTTTCACCATTTTCTCAGGTTTTGCAAAACCTGCAATCAAGTTGGTTTCTAGCACCATGCGTCGCCCCGTTTCGTCTTTGTAAGCGACCACTACACGCCTTTCCAAGAGCCTCGAAGCGGCATCTAAAACATACCGATAGACGCTACCACCGTCCGAAATACCCAAAAAATTGATGAGATCTTTGACATAAACGGTGTATTCCTTAAAATCTTCGTCTTCGGGCGCAATATCGGAACACATTTTTCCAAATATCAGAAATTCCCAAAAACTCATATTGTCTTTGTACTTCGCCCTGATAAAATCGTTGGATTGCACAAAAATATGCTCCGAATTAGCCAAAACGACAACGGGCTTGTTGTCCAACTCTTCTTGTTCCATGTTTTAAAATTTGGGTAAAAATATCAATTATCACTCAGTTTTGCGAATAATGATAGTTTAATAAAAGAAGAATTTTTCAAGCCCGTATATTCTATGATAATTGTGAGGGTTGTTTTTAGGACGTTGTCTGTATATTTTGCGATCATTCAGGGTTTTGGTATCTCAAAAGAAAGCATTCGTATATTTCACGATAGTTGCACGTATAAAGTTTGATAGATAAGCGTATATTCCATGATAGTTATTCGTATATTCTCCGATAAAAGAGTGTATAAAGCTCGATAGTTATCCGTATGTTTTATGATAATAGTGCGTATATTTGCTGATATTAAAACGTATAATTAATTGATTATTAAATAGTTAAGTGACTTCCAAACAATAAACATATAAACATCATAAACATATAAAAACAACAACAAAAATGTTGTTGTTTTATATAGTTAGTTCTATAACGCTTAGAAATTCAAACTAAATAGATACTCTCTTTTTGTTTTTATTATCAAAATGAGCGAAACTATCAGACTTTATACGGACTGTAACTATCAGATATCCTACGATAGCTAGGCTTTTCGATTATTCGGTACGGACTTGATTTCACCTTTTTGTTTTTCAAAAGTGTCTATATAATTTAGAATCATATCATTGATGACTTCTTTGATATTCAGCCTTTCCCAATAGGCAATGGCTTTAAGTTTTTCCAAAAGGTTTTCATCTACGATGAAAGTGGCGCGCGTCTCATTCCCTTTTAGTCCGCGTTTGACCGAAGCAACGGGTTCGCTTACTTCTACTTCGGGTAATGCTGCAGGTGGCTCTGGTGCAACATTGGCAGGTTCTTCAACCTTTATTTCTGTTGATAGGATTGTTTTTCGAGGTGTTGCAAGCAACATATCTGCATTAATTAGGTTCTTTTTTGCCATTTTTTATAATTTTTACTTAGTTTACATTGTTTACACAAATTACAATGTTTTTTATTTAAATACATTAAACCATATTCATTATTTCTTCTGCTAAATTTCGGTAATCGTCGGCACCAATACTGCGGGGTGCATATCGGAATATATCCAAACCTTGCGTAGGTGCTTCCGCAAGAGCCACATTTTCCCTGATAATCGTTTTAAAAGCGACATCTCCAAGAGAATGAGCAATTGTGTCTGATACATTTCGATTGAGAATTTTGCGCCCGTCGAACTTTGTAACAAATACCTTATCCACGTTTAAACCAATGCGCCCGATGGCTTCATTTAGTACAGCATAACCTTTTAAGGCTAAAAACTCGGCTTCAATAGGCACATAAATATCATCGCTGCTCACGAAGGCATTGATGGTCAAAAGACCTAAAGACGGCGGACAATCCAGTATAATGTAATCATACTGAGGGGTCAAAGGAGTGAGCAATCGGTTCAAAATTTCCTCTCTTTTAAATTCTGCTGATAGCTCAATTTCCGCTTTTATGAGTTCAAGTGAAGATGGAATGAGGTCGAGACCGCGTACTTTTGGTGTACTACCGGGCAATATCTCAAGCGGTTCGAGGGCATATTCGCCACGTAGCGCACCATAGATTGGGCGATTGACATCAACAACACCTAAACTCTGGGTGAGGTTAAACTGCGGGTCAAGGTCAACGAGCAGCACTTTTTTGCCTGCGCGTTGCAAGGCTGCCCCGATATTAATGGTTGAAGTCGTTTTCCCAACACCGCCTTTAAAATTGGCAATTGAAATCGTTTTGGTCATACTTTTCTATAATTTAAACAATGTTTAAAATGTTTACAAAGTTTATTTTGATTACTTTGTTTGCAAAGATTCAATTGTTTTTTGTGTTTACATAACATTATCTCTATTTTCTTTTGAGGGGCATTGAGGTTTGTTACAGCGTGTTTCAAAATCGTTTCTGCGCTACATAATCAGGATGAAAATACTTGAAATGGGTTTAATTTTTTGAATTTTAAGCCTTTTGCATTGCAATTTTGAGTACTGCTCGGTGCGTATTGAATACAGTGTTTAAAATCAACATAATGTGATAGAAAATAATTTATGCCTTTTTAAGTTGTAAACATTGTAAAAAATGTAAAATATTTGTCAGTTAAATTGATTCTTTAAGTAATGTTTACAATGTAAAAATAGTTTAAAGAGTAACAAAAAATTCACAATATTTACTATTGTCATTGTTCAACATGATGAGCATCATTTATTTTGCAAAAGGAAAAAGAGAACTTAGCACAGAAAATTTGAAATTAATTCACCCAACTTGTAAAATACAATTTTATGAAAGCGATAAAAAACATCCTCGTTCCTGTTGACTTTTCTGATAATTCAAAAGCCGCCTATGAATATGCCGTTTCTATGGCAGATGATTGGGGGGCAAAATCAATAAAAGTGATTTACATCTATGACGTTTATATGCCCTAAGCACCCCTTAATCCCCTTATTATTCCTTCTGCGACATCTCAAAAACTCCTTTAACTTTGCGGGATGAAGGAGACTAATAAAGATGTTCACCCTGCACATGCGGGCATTCGCTCGATTCGCCATGGTATTTTTGCCAATCTATTTTTAGCCATTGTTAAAGGGTTGGTTGGCTTTTTTGGTCATTCATTTGCCCTAATTGCTGATGCCATCGAATCCACTGCCGATGTTTTTACCTCAATAATTGTATGGATTGGACTAAAATCTGCTTCAAAGCCGCCTGACGAAGACCATCCTTATGGTCATGGTCGCGCTGAACCCTTGGCGGGGATTGTGGTCGCCTTATCCCTTTTTGCGGCGGCTATTTACATAGCTTATGAAAGTATTAGGCTTATCCAAACGCCGCATCAAACACCAGCCGCTTATACCTTAATTGTCCTCATTGGTGTCATTATTATCAAGGAATTTATGTATCGCTATGTCGCAAAAATTGCAGATGACATTGGTAGTACAGCCGTAAAAGGCGATGCGTGGCATCATCGCAGCGATGCGATTACGAGTTTTACGGCAGCAATTGGCATCACGATTGCGCTCATTGGCGGCGATGGTTACGAAAGTGCGGACGACTGGGCGGCATTGGTGGCTGCGGGTTTTATCGTATTTAATGCCTGGCATATTTTCGAACCAGCTTTAAACGAAGTGATGGACAAAGCACCCCCTCAGTATTTGGTCGAAGAAGTAAAAACTTTGGCGCGTGAAGTGTCGGGTGTGCAAGACGTAGAGAAGTGTTTTATCCGAAAATCAGGCTTTGAATTTTTCGTTGACATTCATGTGGTTGTGGACGGAAACTTGACTGTTAAAGAAGGGCATAAAATTGGGCATGATGTCAAAGACTATATTATGCAACATAAACCTTTGATTTACAATGTTTTGACGCATATTGAGCCTTCACATACTTAAACAAAGTAATTATTGTTTACAAAGTAATTATTATAAAAAGTGTTTACATTGTAAAAGAGTTTTATAAAAAATACATTACTTTGCTTTTTGAATCGTCATCCCTTTGCGTGGCTTTTTAATTTTTGGCGTGATAAAATCGTAGAACAAATTGAGCGAAATGAAGTAAGATCGAAAGCTAACATAGTCCTTTCGGGGTTGTTGCCCGCGTGTAATGACCACGGGTTCAGGGTTTTTATAGACATAATTCATAGAAAGGGTATGCCTAAGCGATAAGCCAATCCGAGAGTTAAAATACCTTTTGATACCCACAATTAACGAAAAATCGGACGAGTTGTAACCAATGGTATTCACGAGGTTCTGTTGTACCGAATCCGTCAACGAGTAGCTTTTTAGGATAGCCGTTTCAGATTTTAAAAGCCGACCATAAGACATGCCGACATAAAAATTCCAGCGATAATGCCCTAATTCCGATTTATCATAGAAATAATTGAACAAAAAAGGCACTTCGGCGTAGTGCAAGGTGACATAAGCCAAGCGTTTGTTTTTGGCTTGTTCATTAGCATTTGGTTCTGCCCCACGCTTGGAATAGAGTAATTCGGTGCTGATATCCATGTCTTTCCGTAGTATAACAGCGCCACGCAAGCCAAAATTAAAGCCTTTTTTTTTGTAGCCGAATTGTTCGTCGCCGTCAATTTGCGATAAATTGATCCCCGCTGTTGCGCCGGCTTTGAATAAGCTGCTGTATTTTTGAGCAAACAAAGTCGTTTGGACAAAAAACAATAGTATTAGGTAGAGTGCTTGTTCTTTTTTCATGTTGCGGGCGATTTTAGGCTTCAAAATAAACAAAATTGCGTTATTGTTTCATCATCTACGAATATTTTAGAACTTACGTAACTTTACAACAAAAAATAAAACAATGGAAATCTCACTTTTAGGAAAAAAAGCTTTTATCGGTGGCAGTTCGCAAGGCATCGGTTTTGCGATTGCAGAATGTATGGCTGCATGTGGCGCAGATGTCACTTTAACCAGCCGCAATGAAGCTAGACTCAAAGAAGCCGTTTCTAAATTGCCGAGAAAACGTGGGCAACACCACGATTACCTCGTCATTGACTTTGGAGATTTGAAAAAATTAGAAAAATCATTGACAAAATATCAAGCAAAAACGACTAAAAACCCAGTCGGCATACTCGTTTTGAACTCAGGCGGTCCGACACCGAGCACAGCTTTCGATGCAACACCCCCGCAGTATCAAGCCTATTTTGAGGAGGCTATCATCGCCAGTCAGATGCTCGCTCAAGCCTTTGTACCTGCCATGAAAGAGCGTGGTTATGGACGCATTTTGACCGTTTTGAGTTCGACAGTGAAGCAACCGAAGATAGATTTAGGCATCTCTAATACCATACGCGCTGCACTTGCGAATTGGGCAAAATCTTTATCTATTGAGTTGGGCGGTTTTGGTATTACCGTCAACAATTTACTGCCAGGGCTTATTCAAACCGAAAGATTGAATGAATTGATGGACATTAGGGCAGAAAAAGCCCAAATTTCAAGGGAAAATGTGGCAGTTCAGATGGCGCAAACCATTCCCGCCAAACGCATCGGTTCGCCCGAAGATTTGGGTAATATGGCGGCTTTTTTAGCCTCTGATTTGGCATCATATATTAATGGTGTGAACATACCTGTTGATGGTGGTTTTTTGGGTACTTTGTAA
>JAYTUR010000227.1:0-2309 GCA_043744475.1 Saprospiraceae bacterium
TTTCTATCAAAAATAAGCTCAACCCAATAGATTTCTTACGCGTACGCCTTTCGAGCGAAGCGAGAAACAGTGCGTGATTGTATCTCCGAACTCACGTTATTTTAAATAAAAAATGCCTTGCACAGAGTGTCATTGATGAAAAAACAGGTATTATTCATCAATGAAAAAGGACAAGGCATTCTAAGTTTTATTTATTTTCAGGTAACTGAAAAAAATCATTCGGTAGGATTTCGACGCTTTCTTTCATCAATTTACTGAGGGGGACAATAATTTGACGGTCGGGTGCATTTAGGACAACACTCGTATTATCCATAGCGACGATTCGACCGACCGTATCACCAATTTTTATGACATCGCCTTGACGAAAACGCTTGCGACTGTACATTGAGCCGAGAAAATTCGCCATCACATCGCGTGAAGCTAAGCCATAACCCAACGCAAAAGCCGCAACGCCACCACCGAGAATGATGTTCAGATTGGTTTTGACGAAACTAGTATCAATTTTCGCTTGCGCCATTGCAGTAATAAACGCCGTTAGAAAAACGAAATAGAAGACAAAATTACCGATTATGTTGGCGGAAGGAATACCAAATGACTTGCAAGCGGTTAGAACAATGCCTTTTATTAAATTTGACGCTAAAAGACCAAACATCAAAACGACAAGGGCGATAACAAGGTTAGGTATGTAGTTGCTGATGTCGCTAATCAGTTGCGATAAGGCGGGCATACCCAACACGTCGGTTGCTGCCATGAGGGTAATCAGCATCATCATATAAAAAACGACATTGCCCAGAATGGTACTCAATTTAAGGCTGATGTTGTTTTTTTGTACAATATCAATTTCGTTCAGCTTTTCTGTTAGTTTATCTACCCCAATTTTTGAAAGGACAGTGGTAAGCAACTTGATAACAGTTTTTGAAATGAGATAACCAAAAATAATGACTGTTATAGCTCCCGCCAATTTAGGAATAACGGTTAGGAAGTCAGAAAGTAATTTTTCAAGCAAATTCATAGATTGTTGGTTTCAAGAAAGAGGAATAATTGTAAACAATAAGTTAGTATTGATGAATATTGTGATGATTATTGTGCAATAATTTGGAAATCAATAAATTACGCAAATGATTAACATTGCCAATATTGAGTTTGATGTTGCAAAATACTGAGGGGGGGATTTTAACATCCAAATTGAGTCAAACTCAAATTAACGCTCGCCAGGACCTTTAGGTGCAGTAGGCGGTAATGTACTGCGGTAATCGGATGGCGCGGGACGATCAAATGCGTCACTGTCAGTTGAGACCTCTCCGCCAAAAATACCTATAATGGCGCGAACCATACGCGGTAGGAAAAGGTCAGCGACATCACCATTGAAACGGTGGTTCTGTCGGTGCTCTTCAAGACGCTGCTCTATGAGTTGAAAGTCACTCAAACCGTTATTATTTGGCAGCATAAAACGTGGCTCATATTCTTCTTCCATGAGCCTTTTAAAGCTATTTGCCATTTATGCTTTGATTTTTAGATTCAAAATGTGAGGATTCAGGTTTCATAAAAAATGAGTAGAGATGCTGAATCATTAATTATCTCTGCCATACTCCTTATAATACAGTTCTTGAGCTTTGTGCTTCGCTCTTTTAATTTTCATTTTGACAGCACTTTCGGTTTTTTCCAAAACTTCAGAAATATCACGAATACTCATGTCATCTTGATATTTCATCAGTAATATCATGCGGTCGCCATGCGGCAGCAATTCCAAAATCGTTTTTAACCGGTTGACTTCCATTGCCAATAGAAACTCATCGGGTACTTCTTCTGTTGCGACATCAGGCACTCGTTCAATATCATCCGTAAAAAGCCTTTTTTCTTTTTTCTTTTTCCGAATGATATCTATACAGTAATTATAAGTAATCGAGTAAATCCACGTTGAAAATTGCGCTCTTTCGCCAAAAGATGCCAAATTAGTCATGATTTTAACAAAAATTTCTTGAACGGCATCTTTCGCTTCGTCATAATCTTTCAAAATAGATAGACATTTCCCGAATACTTTTGAAGCATAACGTTGGTACAACAAACTGAAATATTCAGATTGTTGGGTCTCTAAGTACAAACGCACAGCTTCTGCGTCTGACAATTCCTTATGTACAGCTTGCTGGTTCAAAAATTTGCAATGTTTAAAGATGTTTTCTAAAATTATGTGTGGAACAATCGTTTTAAAAGATGAAGCTGTTTAAACTTTCATTAATTTGTTAATTTTTCTTAGTAGAATGGCGGCAAAAGCGATAAAATGCAAAGCCCTCCAATTTCTAACAGTGAAT
>JAYTUR010000228.1:0-2308 GCA_043744475.1 Saprospiraceae bacterium
CCAAAACAACTTTTTTTAAACTAATAATTTGGACGCGCCCAACTTCTTGGTTTTTGTTGAATTAAACAAATTTATCGGCATAATATTTTCAAAGAACACATACGACAATAACAGTTTTAATTAAAAACACACTGTTATCTCTTCATTTTACTCACATTCTAATAGATGCAATGCTGTTTGCTTTTGGTGTGTTGCTTTTACTTTTTTTTAATTTTTTTTTTCTTCTTCTTTCAATCAACTGATTCTCCATTTTTTTGGCCGCCAACTATTCTTTCTCCAACCAAAATTATCGTGTCAAAACAATGTAGTCCTTTATCAAAATTTTGAAAAAATCTATCATCGCCACAGGCGAACTTAACGTTGTTGAAACCCCCAAAACGACCGTCAAATGTTGATACAAAACCTTCACCGATTCTTCATGCGATAAGTTGTGATATTGCTGATAACGCAGTATGACAGATTTAATAAACAACATATCCTCTTCTGACAGCTGACGGACTTGCTGATACTGAGGGGTGTAATTATCCAATGTCTGAATGTTTAAAATATCGCTCAAATCAAAACGCCTTGATGAACTGATTTTAATAACCGTCGTGCCAGCTGCCATATCCCCCAATCGCTGCCGTCTATCCGTTGTGCTAATTAACAATGCACCCAATGCGCCCAACGTAAAAAGATAATCCATCACCAATAACAAAGCCCGCAACAACAAATCACTTAAGCTTACCCGATGACCATCCAATCGCACCACACTAATCTTTTGTGTACGCTTCCCAATAGTTTGTCCATCTAAAAATGCTTCACAACTCAAGCTATAAAGTACGGTAAACCACAACGGAAACGAAAATATCATTTGTTGCATAAAGCGCGATTGCAAGCCCATGCCTGCAATAAAAACAAAAAACAAACCTATCCATATAAAGACCATGATGATTTGGTCAATCAACAAAGCAAAAAATCGTTCACGCAATCCCGCCAATTCATATTCTATTGTGACATTTTGTGTCGTCGTTATGTCAATATGTTGCATATCTTTTTAATTTTGTGTAAAAATATTTCCTTAACGCCTAATTTTCACCCCCTCAGTATTTTTTAATTTCAAATAATGAAAGAAACGCAATTTATTGACCAGAATCGGCAAAAGTGGGCAGAGTTTGAAGATGCACTCTCAGACGAACATAAAAACCCCGACAAGTTACACGATATATATGTACAAGTAACAGATGACCTAAGCCACGCACGCACTTTCTACCCCACGCGTTCAGTGCGCGCTTACCTCAATGGATTGGCGCAAACGGTCTTTGGTGTCATTTACAAGCAAAAAAAGTCCCCCCTCAGTAAATTACGCCTTTTTTTTACGGATGAACTACCGCAAGTCGTTCACGAGTCCCGGTGGTCATTCTTTTGGGCAACCGCGTTTTTCATTCTCGCTTTCATCATTGGTTACGTTTCGAGTATGATGGATGAGTCTTTTCTTAAAATTATTCTTGGAGATCAATATATCAATATGACGGTTGAAAACATCAAAAAAGGCGACCCTATGGCGGTTTATAAATCAAGTGGGCGTTTTGATATGACATTCGGCATCATGGCGAATAATATACGTGTCACCATGATATATTTTCTGTTGGGCATCTTTGCGGGCATCGGTTCGGTGGCTATGATGATGTATAACGGTATTATGGTTGGTGCATTTCTTCAGTTTTTTAGTCGCTACCATTTATTAGGTGAAGCCAATCTGACGATTTGGATGCACGGCACTTTTGAAATCTCTGCCATCATCATCGGCACTGCCGCAGGTATTACAATGGGTCGCGGACTGCTGTTTCCAAATACCTATACCCGTTTACAAGCTTTTCAAATGACGGCGCGGCGCGGTGTGAAAATCATGGTCGGTGTGGTCAGTCTGCTTGTTGTAGCCGCACTTATTGAAGGCAATTTGACGCGCCATACAGAAGCAGGTGATTTGTTTCGAGGACTTTTTATTGCCATTTGTCTCGTTATAGTCGTCGGCTATTTTGGTTGGTTACCTTTTTATAAAGCCCAAAAAGGGTTTAAAAAGCCGCTTAAAGAGGCAAAACTGCCGCCCGACAATTTCTATCAAATTGATTATCAAAAGATTAAATCAGGTGGAGAGATTTTTGGCGATACCTTCCATTTTTTCAGTCGCAATATGTCCACCTATTTAAAAACATCAACCATAGCCGCAACTGTCTTTTGTGTTGCCACTTACTTTTTATCAAATGAAAAAATGGGCGACACGTTCAAACTAAAAACTGACATCTTCAACCAAACCAGTGTCATTGTC
>JAYTUR010000229.1:0-2307 GCA_043744475.1 Saprospiraceae bacterium
TTGTCCGATGCAGACAAAAAAGCCCTCATTGATTGGGCAAACGCCGATGCGCCTTCGGGCAATTTAGCTAATGCCCCTACTGCGCCCGTCTATAACGATGCGCCCGCGATTCCGAATCCAGATTGGACGCAACGCATTCCGAAATACACAGTTACAAGCAATTTAGACGTTTATCGTTGCTTTCCAATGCGCTCAGGTACGACGGTTGATAAATTCATTACAGGTTTGGAATGTTTACCGGGCAATGGTACAATTGTCCATCACATTCTCATTTTTGCCGATAATTCAAATAAATGTTTTGACCTCGATGCCGCAGACCCCGAACCCGGTTATACCAGCTTTGGCGGTGTCGGTTCTAGTTCTGCTAATTTGATTGGTGCATGGGTGCCAGGCTCGCAACCACAGATTTATCCAGCAGGTATGGGTGTGAAATTAGCGGCAGGAACGAATATTATCATGCAAATCCACTATGCACCCAGTTCTGCTGGCAAAACAGATTCGACGATGTTGCGCTTCAAAACAAGCGAACAATCCCTTCGAGAAGTGCGTATTATCCCTATTTTGAACCATACAACTTCCTTGACGAATGGACCACTCGTCATTCCTGCCAATACCACAAAAACATTTAATGCTTCCTATACCAATCTTTTAGGCGATGGTACGCTCATCAGCATCGGACCACACATGCACCTCATTGGGCGCAGCATTAAGTCATGGCAAATCTTACCAACGGGAGATACCATGCCACTTATAAAGATAGACAATTGGGATTTTCATTGGCAAGGCTCATATTTATTCAAAAAAGCGATCAAATTCCCTCGTTTAGCCAAACTGCAAAGCGAAGCATTTTATGACAACACCATGAATAATCCGAATCAACCGAGCAGCCCAGCTAAAACGGTTACTTTAGGCGAGTCAACAACTGATGAAATGATGCTCATTTACTTCGCTTTCTTAGCGTATCAAACGGGTGATGAAAATATGGTTTTGGAAAATACAACAACAGAGACACAAGATACCCCCCTCAGTAAAACCGACCTTTCTGTCTTTCCAAACCCCGTTTTACAAGACGTAACTGTACGTTTTGAATTAAAAGAAGCAGAAAAAATGACGATTCAAGTTTTTGACTATCAAGGTGTTATGGTTCAAAATATCATTGCAAATCAACATTTTGATAAAGGCAGAAACGAATGGCAAGTCAACACAAAGGACTTACCCAATGGCGTTTATTTTGTAAAAATCAATTCTGATAAAACGTATGGGGTGCAGCAGTTTGTAAAAGTGAAGTAGAGAGAGTGATGTGACTTAATCGTTTATAAATTAAAAAAATTCTTAAGAGCGTTATCTTAAGAATTTTTTTAATTTATAAACTATTGTTAAAAAGTATATTATACCTATTTCGCCACTCGTGCATAAGGCAAACGATACATCATCTCTGTTGCATGATAAGTATCCAAACCACTCAAAGCGACAGTTTTAGCAAGGTTTAAATCCAAATTACCTTTCTCATCCAAACAATCTTCTGGTAGGAACAACGCTATGACTTTACCAATCAGCAAAGTCGTTTGATTAGCTTTGATATAGCATTCTTCCACAAATTCCAAACCCATTTTTATCGTACTTTCAGCGACATAAGGCACATTTTTCAAGCCCAAATACTGAGGGGTCAAACCAACTGCTTCAAATTCTGAAACGCCGTCGGGATAACTCGCTGATGTCTGGTGTGCTTGCTCAATGATGTCAACACCGACATGATTAATGGTAAAAAAGCCAGAACTTTTGATATTATTATAGGTGTGCCGCGAAGTTTTACCATCGGGTACAACTGGGCGCGTCACGATGCCAATCAAAGGCGGTTCAGAACCAATGTGTACTGCTGATGAAAAAACAGCCAAATTAGGCACCCCCTCAGTATTGACTGTGCCAATGAGGTTCGCACTTTTAAAACCCGTGATAGCATTGATAAGCGTTAGACGCGGAATGCGGGGCATAGCTTGAATGTCTTGTAGAGAAAATTGAAGCATAAGTTATTTTTTGTTCCAAACGCCTAAGTCGCTTGTTTGTTCAACTGTTATGGGGATAATAGGGAAAACAATATCTATGAGTGTATTTTACCATAGAAAATTAAGAAAATACGGATTATACTGGGGGGGCAAAAACATCAAATCAAATAAAAATGGAAAGAAAAAGATTTTTTAATAAAATTAGTAAAAACTATTTGGTGGAAAGAAAAAGAGTTCTATCTTTGCACCGCCAATTACAAAAGGTAGTTGCGCTTCAATTTGACAAAAGATTATAAAGGGTAAT
>JAYTUR010000230.1:0-2307 GCA_043744475.1 Saprospiraceae bacterium
CCATAATCGTCATTTGGTCGCCGACCAACCAGTGCGTGACTATTTTGTTGTTTTCGATTTCATAACTTACAATGACAGGAAAATCGACTTGGCGGTACGTAGGCATAATACCTTCATACGTGCCTTCGTGTATGCCCTGCATAGTCGCACGGACGACGACACGGTTACCTTCAGCCGTCATTTCGTCGGCGGACATGTGGTATCGCGGGAATGCGCCATCGAAGAAGGTGATGCACTCAATCAGTATCGGGTCGTCAATGAATTGAGACAAGAGTTCGGGTGTTTTCAAAACACCACTGACGGCATTGTAGTAATACAGAATGAATTCTTTATTTTTTTGAGCTTGATTCATCGTTTTGGTTTTTATTGTGATATACTGGGGGGTCAAGAAATAGGCTCGTAAATTCCCAATTGTTCCATCAAAATCATTTGGTCAGCGACAAGCCAATGACTGACAATTTTATTATTTTCAATAATATAACCGATGATAAACGGGAAATTGACTTCTTTAAAAGTCGGTTGAATGTCGTTCAAAACACCTTCGTGTCGTCCGGTCATGTGCGCTTTTACAACGATGCGATTGCCTTCTGAAGTCATCTCGTCGGCGAATACTTCATATTTCGGAAAAGCACTTTCAAAGAAAAGTTTATGCTCGATAAGGGCGAGGTCAGATATCCAATCTGCCATATTTTCACGCGTTTTAGCAACCCCACTCATGGCATTGAAGTAGTTGAGTACAAACTCCTTGTTTTTCATTTGATCATTCATCACTTAGTTTTTACGTTGTAAAATAAATTATAATACAAAGATAAGTCTCATTGTAACAGTAATTTTGCCTTTTTCGATTAATCTTTAGCTGTTTTGTAACATGGTGCATTATTTATGTCTTTTATACGCCGTCGGACGCACACCAAAATGAACAATAAAAGCACGAGTAAAATGGCTTTGGCTTTGAAAGCCAACTTTAAAACACACCTCTCCTATTGTCAAGTCCGTTGTTTCAATCAATTGTTTGGCGCGTTCCATACGGAAATGCCGAATATAATCCGCTGGTGTTTTATTGACCAATGGTTTTAATTTGCGGTGCAAGTGAATTCGACTCATCGCCAAAGCGTTCGCCAAAGATTCAGAATTAAAATATTCATCGTCTAAATGCGCTTTAATGAGGACATCTACTTTTTGCAATAAAACAGCATCTTGCGGGTTGTTTTTAAGCAAAATATCGTACAAACTCTCAGTTTTGTTGAATGCGCGACTCATACGTCTGCGCACCGCATCGTAAAAATGACGCACATTATCGGGCGGATGTTCCGTATTTACTGAGGGGGGTACTTCCAAATCGTTAGGGCGTTTGAGATGCCATTGCAATTCATAAATCGTTTTATCTTCATATTGTGCATGAACAACACAGGTGTTTTTAAGCTTCACCACAATTTCACCAATGCGCGATAGATTCACGCCCGAATTTTCAATCTCAATTTTAATAAAATACTGATTCGGCAAATTGACCTCCGACAGCCGAACCGTCACATGATGATTTTGAGGTGTGAATGTTACAATACGGCAAATCAGTTGGGTAAAATCCATGACAAACTCTTCAGGATTGTAATGAACCATCAAGCGTGTGAGGCTTGTTTCACACCGCAATTTGACCGATTGTGCCTCTGCAAAAGGGCAACAGGATTGGACAATGTTTTTCAAAAACGGCATTACATCCGCATGAACGGGGTAATTCATTGGTTTTTTTTGTAAAAATATGAAATTGCGGTATAAACAAGTCTTTTTCGGTTTGTTTATAATTTCGTTGTGTATTTGTTAATAACCGCTAATTGAAAAATATTAACGCCTAAAGGGGGCAATTTTTGTTTTAAGTAGATAATTCCGAAAAAAACCGATAAAATGGGGTTAAACACAGTTCATTTGATTTTTGGACAAAGCTTCTTTTACTTACCCGATGGCAAAAGTCCTATTTGCTGCATCAAAGCCGCATTGTCGAGCATATTCCAGCCTTCAATGATGACACCGTCTGCGTCGTGATGATGTAAATTCCAATATGCAATGTCAATTTTTTTGTGCGTGGGTTGGACACCCATAACGACGGTTGAATGCGTTGCAGTTGCCCGACACATCACCATGACAAAATCGCCCTCTGCCACCGCTTGCACAACGGTTACTTTGACATCGGGCCATAAGGCACGCAGATTTTCATAATACGTTTTTACGCCTGCTCGACCATCGCCTTGTGCGATATTGGCACTTACATAATCGGGTGCAAAAAATTGGCTTGCGTCGGTCAGTCTGTTTTCA
>JAYTUR010000231.1:0-2305 GCA_043744475.1 Saprospiraceae bacterium
AACGCCATTGGGTATGTCGCCAAATACTGAGGGGTGCCCGCCTTTGCCTTATCAATATATTGGTAATCAGCATTTTATGTATGATTTGGTTTATAATCCAGTCATTACGCAATTTCTGAAACGGGGTTTAGACAAGGGTGCTAATGCTAAAAATGGTTTGGATATGCTGTACTTTCAAGCAGAACGTGGTTGGGAAATATGGAATACTTAAAGAGATTTTTTAAACTGAAGAACTATGGGAAAACATAATGAAACAGGTCATCAAGGCGAACAAGCCGCTGCCGATTTTTTAGAAAAAAAAGACTATCAAATCCTCCATAAAAATTGGCGATACAAACGCGCCGAAATAGACATAGTGGCAAAGCACAAACGGACTTTAGTGTTTGTGGAAGTGAAAACGCGGACAGATTATACTTTCGGACGACCTGAAAATGCCGTTGATGGTAAAAAACAAAGACTTATGACCCAAGCAGCCATCGCTTATATGTCAGAAAGTGGGCATGATGGGGCAATTCGGTTCGATATTTTGAGCGTTATACTGAGGGGGGGGGAATTTTTTATTGACCATTATGAAGATGCTTTTTTTCCAGGGTTAGCTTGATGAAATGTCGTATCCGTCAAATCTGTGCGCCAATACAGTCTAAATCATATCCGGCTTATTCGGCTTATCCTCATTCTCTTTTTTGTGAAAACCGATGGTGCGTCGGCTGCGGCATTTTTCGCGCCAGTCTTCGCGCCAGCGTTCCCTTTCTTCGGGTGTCATGCCTTCCCATTTTTGATAGCGTTGTTTTTTTTGTTCCCAATTGTCTTTTTCACCAAAACTTGACATGCCGATGACTTTGAAACCACCCGTCAGTATGCGACCCAAAACGAATAATCCGAGGGCTTGCGAAAAGGTAATCATCGGCAAATTGAACAATTCGGGCATCAGCCAATTCCACAATGCCATGACAAAAGTGCCGAAAAACACGATATATAAAGCAACCAAAGCCGCCATTTTTAGACCTTTTTTAAGCCAAAAACTGTCCATCTTTTACATTTTTTAAATTTTAGGAACAAAGACGATTTGATTTTAAAAAAGATGTGCTAAAATAATGAACCTTATAACTTATTCTGAATTCAGCATTTACACATCATAAAAAATCAATTATTTACTAAGTCTTCGTAAATAGATTTCAACCGTTCTCGGAGAAAAAGTACCGCATAACGTTTGCGAGAAAGTAGTGTATTGATTGTTACGCCTGTTTCAGCAGCAATTTCTTTAAAACTTTTATCTTCCAATTCATGCGCAATGAACACGTCACGTTGCTCCGCAGGTAACTCGTCAAGAGCCTCTGTCAGGGCTTCCATGATGGTATCGCGCATCATTTCAGTATCCGCCGTATGAATATTTGCCGCAGGCAGCAAGTCATCAATCAAGTAAGGCTCATCGTCGCCATCACCGTTGTTGAACGAAAAAACATCTTCAAGGAGTAACGGTTTTTTCTTCCGATAGCGGTCAGTAATTTTATTACGCGCCACCGTGAACAGCCATGAAGCGATTTGCTCAATGGGCTTCATGAGGCGGTACATTTCCGTAAACTCATAAAAAACGTCTTGCAAAATGTCTTCAGCATCGTCTTGACGCGGTATGCGTTGACGAATAAAAGACAGTAAGCGTTGCCTTTCACGGCGCACCGTTTCTTGTATTTGCCGATTTTGCGCGTCAGCCAAATGCGGTTCGATTGCTAATGTTCTTGCGTACTTCATCGTATTATGTTGACGAGGAACTGTGGATAATATTTTAAAACACTAAAGAAATTATGAATGACCATTTTATGCCATAATAAAAACAAATTTGGCAGTACCATCACTCAGATACACGAAAACACAGATTTCATCTGAATGTTTGCGATAAAGACTTCTAAAATCGTCAATTTTTTCCGTTTCAATGATTCTTTTGACGTGAAATTCCTCCAAAGTTGACGCATTGACCGCCCAATCGTTGGGCAATGCCCCCCTCAGTAAAAGCGGTATGCCAAGCTCCAATTCCGTTTTTGAAGCAACAAAAATGGGATAGTTTGACACGTCTTGCGTCCGAACTGTTTCTGCAGCAGTGGCAAGTTCCGTACGGTATTGTTTGAGTAAGCGTTCGACTTCGACGAGTGGTTGTTTACCGTTTTGATTCATAATCAATGATTTATATTGTTCAAACTTTCCTAAAGTTAGAAAGTTTGTTGTACGACATAAAGTTAGGTAGCACAAACGACAAAAAGATTTGTAGTTTTAGTTCTTTGACATAATAAAAGATAAATCATAGAATCAT
>JAYTUR010000232.1:0-8897 GCA_043744475.1 Saprospiraceae bacterium
TACCATCAATGCCCCAAAACAGGGCATTTTTTATGTCAAACCATACCATTTATGCCTATAAACCATACCATCAATGCCCCAAAACAGGGCATTTTTTATGTCAAACCATATCATCAATGCCCTAAAACATGGCATCTTTTATATCAAACCATACCATTAATGCCTATGAACATAACTATTGATGGTGTGGTTTGTAGATAAAGATGTCGTTAAAATGGGTTTGTGTTGTGTGTTTTTGCGCTGCTCTTTTTGTTTAAAAACCTTTGTAACCGCTGGTTTTCTATTGAAATGGGTGATTTTAGGTTTTTTACTAAGAAGGGTTATTCTGCCACCCATTTGCGCGCCTTGTCCAATTGTTTTTTATCCAAACCCGCTTGTTTATGTGCGTCGAAATTCTCGTTTAAAATGTCTCGGTAGTTATTGTTTTAATAATAAATCTTCATCACTTAATTTATTGACAAAATTATTTCAAAAGAGATTATCTTTTATAACCAGATAGCCGCTCCATTAAATTTTTATACTCTGAAATTTGCTGGATGTAAATTAAATTATTTTTAATGTCAATATTCTGTTTCAATATATCTTCTATACATTCAATTAGTTCATTTATAGAATAGAACCATTCTTTAAAGTAAATTTTATTAAATTTATCATTAAGTGTTCTATATTTTATTTCACTTTTCTTCAAATTTTCTAATGATAATAATTTTTGATTACAATCTCTATAGATTAAACCTATGGAATAGAATAAATCTGCTATTCTATCTTCATATACATCAATATTTTTTTCATTTAATTTTTCATAAAACTTTAAAGAAATTAATAAATAATATAATGATTTATCTATTATGTTCATTTTCCCATATAAAACACCTAAATTTCTATAAGCAACTGAAGTTTCTTTATAAAAAAATAAATAATTTGTATCACATAAACTTTCAAAAAGATGTAAACTTAATAACGCATATTTTTCAGCTTTAATAAAACTATCTCTCATAAAGTATAGTCCAACAATATCACCGTAATTTCTTGCTAAATCTGGCTTATACATTGTTGTATCGATAGCATATAATTGTTCCCTAATTCGCATTGATATAATGAGATACCGTTCTGAATAATCTAAATTATCCATAGTATCAAATCTCTTCCAGTGTTTATATAGATTGCCTAAGTTTTGAAAAGCATCAGCCACAGGTGAGTTATATAAATAAGGATTGCTTTTAGCTAAATTTTGATAAATTTCTAAACCTTCATTTAATGAAGAATCGGCTTTTTTATAAAAACTAAATCTTGTGCAAAAATTCCCGTAATTTAATAAAGAATTGGCAAGAAGGCTAGTTGACTCTTGATTAGAAAGACTTCTATAAAGTTGTATTGATAAATGATAAAAACTATCCGCATTACTTATTAAATTCTTTTTTACATAATAATCTCCAATAAACTTGTAAGTATCTGCTTGATAGGATTTCAAAATAAGATTTGTTGTATCTTTTGAGAAATTATCAAATAGTACTTTGGCTCTAAATAGCAATATACCAACAGAGTCTATTTTCTCAGATTTGAATAAAAGTCTTGCTAAATTAACCAAATCTTTTGCATAATATATTACAAAATCTTTTGGAAGAAAAGGAATTGATTTCTCTTTTAACAATATTGCATTTCTAAGAATTGATTCAGAGTTCTCATAATGGTTTTTTTCGAAATAGATATTGCTTATTTCTGTTAATACTGTGGATTGATAAAAATCGTCCTTTCTAAGCGGTAGCGCCAAATCATAAAAAACTTTTAATGATTTGTCTAATTTATTGATTGATTTAAGGAAATAAGCAAAACTAATTACATTTTGTATATCTTTTTTATCAAGTTCTACAGCTTCTTCCAATAGTTTTTCTGCTTCATCAAACTTCAACTGCAATTCAGCCAAATGTCCATCCAACATCTTCTTTTTGATAACTGATGCTTTCAAAGAATTGCGTTCTTGCTCTGCAATCGCCACTTTCAATTCGGCTTGTTTGATATTGTCTTTGGCTTGTTCTATGTTTTCTTTACTTTTTTGAATATCCGTATCGCGTTTTTTGAGTTCTACTTCCTGTTGTTTGGCTTCTTTACTATTCAAAACTGCCCTTGCGCTATCAATATCACCCGCTTTAAACGTCTCAAAAGCTTTACGATAGATGGCATCAGCTTGTGCCAAGTCAATACGTGAGAAATTTTCGGCGAGTTTGTAAGCGTTTTTCTTTTGGGCTTCCAATTGGTCGTCCAATTTGGCGCGTTCCGATTGTAGGGCGTAAATCTGTTTATTGAGGGCATCGGTATTAGCACCGCTTTGGGTGAGTTGCTTTTGTAGATTCGCTATATCCGACTCTTTCTTTTTGATTTGCTTTTGATAACTGGTCTCTAAATATTTTGTCGAAATATTGTAGTAAGCAACCGCATTCGCATCGCGTTCCCCTTTTTTGCAAACCACGAGGCGAACTTTATAATCGGTTTTATCGGTCAACACGATTTCCAAATCACGTTTATCATTCACCAAATCATAAATCGGCGTACCCAATTCCAAATACACGACATCACCGACTTTGCCATTTGGAAAAGTCAAAACAAACACTCCCTCAGTATTTGTTGTGTCTTTACGTGTTATAGTCGGTGAAGCACCACGTGCTGTTACTTGAATGGCTTTCATCTTCACACCTGTATTTTGATAGGTGACTATACCGCGTAAAGTGACTTCTGCATTAAGTGTAAAAGCAAAAAAGAGGAGTCCAATTATTACAATTTTTACTTTCATATTCAAGGAAGGGTTTTGAGCAAAAATCATTTATCAATGAGAATATCTGCAGGTTTAATTGGATTTGGTGTATTAAAAAAACGTTTCACGATTTTACCATTAATCATAACAGTCATAGGATATTCAGATTGTTCTTCCGCAGGTGGAATATTAATTTCAAAATATCCCTTGTCATCCGTTGTATCTGAATAACGACCTGTACACACAATAGCATTGGATATAAAGCTATCTTGCTTCTGTACGATACCTGATATTTTACAAAATCGGCAGTTTGTTATTAAATGTAAAGTAATTGGCTCTCCGATATACTTAATCTTAGATTCTTTCAATTTATAATCTTCTGTACCTGAAATTGAAAAGTAAATAGTATCATTTTTAGGTGGAACTATTACATCAAATGCAACTACACCATTTTCTCCAATGTATTTAGTATCTGATTTGTGATTATAAAAAGCAATTATTTTTACTTTATTAATCAATACTTCAGGAATTTTTTCATCAGCCTGTTTGACGAATATAGTTAGCTTTGGAAGTTCTGTTGTTGGTGAGAAAAACTGATCATAAAATAATAATATTAAAGCTAAAACAAAACCTTTTAATACTATTTTAGGCTCAAAATCTCTCCAATCTCTTCTCATCCATTTATAGGCATCGACAAGCATCCAAATGGTTATAGCCACGGAAAGCACAAATTTTATCATATAGTAAGTATTTTAATTTTTTAAAATGATGCAATGAGGACTATTAATAAAGCATAAAGAAGTAGTGAGGCCGCAAAGTTCCGCAATCGCCTATTTTGTTTTACCATCAGCCATAAGGTCACGGAGCGTTTGTTTCAGTGTTGTTCAATTTTGTCCAACAAATATCGAAAAAACAATCATAAAAACAGAAAAGTAAAGTGTTGAAATAAAGTTATACTTTCTTTTTTCCTGTAGTTGATACCGTTTATATCAAACCCTTCGGAAAGCATCTTAACATAAGCTACTCAACTACCTAATAATACCACGCATTACAACAAAAGAACGTCCCTTTTGTAAATGATGGCGGACGTTCTTTTGTTATGCTGTTTCTTTATATGACGTTCGGGAACGTCAAATGCGATACCTTAATCATACGCCACCTTATAAGTCAGGTATTCCATAATATGCACACCAATCCCCTCATCCGCATCCCTCAGTAATCAACGGCAATCGGGACTTAACAAGATAGTATTCGTTTCGGAATAGAAAAAAGTAACTTTGAAGCAAAATATGTCAACAATCAAATCTTTCCTACTTTTGGCGCTTTATTTTTCTGCAACTTCTCATTTTGTCACCCATCTTTTGGTAAAAATTTAATTGATGAAAAAACAGATTATTCTTTTCTTGACTCTTTCGTTGAATGTATATTCTCTTGTTGCACAGCATACAAACGTCTTAATTGACAACAACGGCAGCGCCGACGAACCGAGCATTGCCCTCGACCCGAGAAATCCCAAACGCATAGTGGCAGGTTCTAATATTGACAATGTTTATTATTCAAGTGATGCAGGGCGTTCGTGGCGAAAAAAAAAGCAAGTCTCGACCTTTGGAGTCTATGGCGACCCTGTTATCATCTGTGATACTGAGGGGTCATTTTATCATTTCCATTTGTCCAATCCTTCATTTGGTTCGTGGATTGACCGCATCGTTTGCCAAAAATCAACGGACGGTGGTCAGACATGGAACGATGGTTCGTTTACAGGTTTGAATGGCGATAAAAATCAAGATAAGCATTGGATATCAGTAGATTATAAAACCAATGCGCTATACTGCACATGGACGCAATTTGACAAATATGAAAGTCAAGCACCTCAAGACAGCAGCCATATTCTGTTTTCAAAATCAATAGATGGCGGCAAAACATGGACAAAAGCACAGCGCATCAATGCACAAGGCGGTGATTGTCTTGACGATGATAAGACTGTGGAAGGGGCTGTGCCTTCGGTGGGACCGAATGGCGAAGTGTATGTGGCATGGGCAAGTCCATTGGGTTTGGTGTTCAATCGTTCGCTCGATGGCGGAACGACATGGTTACCGCGTGAAACAAAGATTGCAGATATGGTTGGCGGTTGGAGTTATGATATTTCAGGCATTTTCAGATGCAATGGTTTGCCTTTCACCGCTTGTGATACGACCCAAAGTCCTTATCGCGGAACGGTTTATGTCAATTGGACAGACCAACGCAATGGCGCAACAAATACCGATGTTTGGCTCGCCAAATCAACCGACGGGGGCAATACGTGGGCGCAACCCAAACGCGTCAATGATGATGACTCGAATCGGCAGCAATTCCTCACTTCCATGACAATTGACCCCTCAAATGGTTGGTTGTGGTTTGTTTTTTATGACAGACGCAGCCACGACGATGATTCCACAGATGTTTATATGGCGGTGAGTCGTGACGGTGGCGAAACGTTTAAGAATTTCAAGGTGAGTGAACAGCCGTTTAAGCCTGTAAAATATGCATTTTTTGGCGATTATACGCACATCACAGCAGCTAATAATATTGTGCGTCCGATTTGGACAGCCATGAATGGCACTGGTCAAAAGTCAATTTACACGGCTTTGGTAAATATTGAAGCACTGAAATTAGAAGATGCACAAAAAGGTACTTTTACTGAGGGGTCATCTTTGTCAAAAGATATTTTACAAACAAATTCTTATCTTAATCCTGTTGATAATCAATTGTTTGTGCGTTTTAAGGCACGTTATTCTGAAGAATTGAGTTTGCGTTTGTACGATGCCAACGGCCAATCAATCGCCACTGTTTTTGAGAAAAAACGATTTAAAAAGGGCGAACATGAAACGATTGTTGAACTTCAAAACTATAATTTGTCGGCAGGTTCATACACTTATAAAATTGAAAACAAACGTGGGAAGGCTTTGGCAGTGAATCCTTTTGTTAAAAAATAACCCGTGCGTATTATGTTTAGGAAAATTTAAAGGTTTCCTAAACATGTGCGTCCCCTTAAAACAAAGCAGGAACTTCTATTTTCATAACTTCTTGACTTATTGGATGCGTGAATTCTAAATATTCAGCATGGAGATAAAGCCTATCCGCCTTTTTACCGTACAAATCATCGCCGACAATAGCCCTATTCAGCCCATCGGGATGAGAAGCATGAACTCGCAACTGATGGGTTCGACCCGTAATGGGGAAAAAATGAATTTTAGTGCGATTATCCCTACGATGAACGACTTTCCATGCCGTTTGAGCCGATTTGCCATGCTCATAACACACCAATTGTCGGGGTCTATCCTCTAAATCAACGCGCAAAGGCAAATCAATAAGTCCTTCGTCGCTTTCAACGATGCCCTCTAAAAGTGCCGTATAACGTTTTTTTATTTGTCTCAAAATAAATTGACTTTGAAGATGTTGATGCACTTCCTTCGTTTTTGCAACCAACAACAAGCCAGAAGTTGCTGAATCCAGACGATGTACGAGCAAAGGACCCGTTGCATCAGGATATTTTAGGCGCATACGGCTCAAAACAGAGTCTTGAATATAACGACCCGGCACCGAAAAAAACTCTGCGGGTTTGTTGACGACCAATAGAAAATCATCTTCATAAACCGTTTCTAATGCTTTACCTTTCGCGGGATTGATGTGCATCTGATTTTCATCCATGTCAATGCCCTCTAACATGTGCGCTAAAATAGGTTCGCATTTGCCCTTACAGGCGGGATAAAAATGACCGTGTTTTCTGATTTCAGAATTAGGCGATTGTCCCCACCAAAACTCTGCTAACGCAATGGGTTTCAATTGATTAAGGAAAGCATATTGTAAGAGTTTAGGTGCGGCACATTCTCCCGCACCCGAAGGCGGAACGGTCTCTTCAGTTGTTGAAAAAATAGCGTAAAGACTCTTTTCTTCACCTTTTACATTCAGAAAAGTATAATGTTCAAACAGTTGTTGCTGCAAGGTATTTGATTTATGTTTACGAGCTTCTTTTAACGTATTGATTTCCGTTTCATAAACATCGAGCTGCTGTTGAATGTCGGCAATTTGGCGATACCATGACCGTCCTAAGTCTTTTAATTGATAAAAATAATGGGCACTTTCTTTATTCAAAACCGTTTCTAATCCTTCAAAGTCCATTGCCGACAGCGTTTCTTTACCTTCTTTTCGACGCATATCACGCGCGGCTTTGGCTGCTTTTATAGCTTCTTTGAGTTGTGCTGTATCTGTTTTGGCTTGCTCATTCGCTGTTTTGAGTTGCGTTTTAAGTGCATTATACTGAGGGGTACTTTCTAAGACTTCTATTTGACGATTGATGATATTGTTTTCTTCTTCACCGATTCTATAAAAACCATCTTCTTCTAAAATATCAAAAACAGGCGGTACAAATCGGCGATGATGATTGCCACCCGCTAATTTGCCTGAAAAAGCAGCGATATAGCCCATCTCATTGTCTTGATTTTGAACGACTAACACACCAAACATTTTCCCAATACCTGTTTTGCCCGCTTCAAAACCGAAATTATGCTGCCATTCGCTTTGATTTTCGATATACGATTGTAATTCTTTTACTGCCAAAAGACTCAACGGATGCGGCTCATAATAAAACGGAAAGGTGAATCGTGCGGGCAAAGTATAACCTTCGATGGGTGCTGTAAATGGGATAAAACAATCTAATTGATTGGTTTCTATGGTATTAACATCTAAATTTTCTAATTCAAACATTGTTTTTAGCTCTTTTTTCTAAATATAACCTCAAAGGTATGCCTATTTTTGATTGTGAAAATACTTTCAGCGACTTAATTCAAAAGTACCCCCTCAGTATAAAACCATTATTTGATTCAAAAAAGCTAATTTTGCGCCGCTTAAAACATCGTAATGCGGAATTTATTCCGCACACAAATTAAAATTATTCTTAACAGTTTTTACTAAGCGGAATAAATTCCGCCTTACATTAAAATATGCGTATCTATTTCGACAATGCGGCGACCACGCCAATAGACTCCTCCGTCATTTCAGCCATGACGGAAGCCTTGACAACGCTTTACGGTAATCCGTCAAGTATCCATGCCGACGGACGCAATGCTCGTGCCGCTATTGAAGAAGCCCGTAAGAAAGTGGCTAAACTCATTGGTGCAAGCATCGGCGAAATATTTTTTACATCAGGCGGTACAGAAGCCAATAATATGGTCTTGAAAAATGCGGTGCGTGATTTGGGCGTACAACGCATTGTGTCGTCTCCGTTGGAGCATCATGCCGTTTTGCATACCTTGAACAGTTTGAAAATAACGACTGATATTGTCGTTGAAATGGTCGAAATTGATGGAAAAGGGCATGTTTTTCTTGAAAATTTGGATAAAATACTGAGGGGGTCTTCTACCAAAACTTTAGTCACTTTGATGCACGCCAATAACGAAATTGGGACGATGATAGACCTCGATGCGGTGTCAAAGATTTGCGCTGAGCACAATGCTCTTTTTCACAGCGATACGGTACAAACGATGGGTTTTTATCCGATTAATGTGTCCAATACAAAAATTCATTTTTTGAATGGTTCGGCCCATAAGTTTCATGGACCAAAAGGGGTTGGATTTGTGTATATCAACGGTGAATCCATGCTGAAACCATTTATTGACGGTGGTTCGCAAGAGCGCAATATGCGGGGCGGGACCGAAAATACGGCAGGTATTATTGGTTTAGCGACAGCTTTAGAATTGGCATATCAAGACCTTGACCTAAAAAAGAATAAAATAGTAGCGTTGCGTAACCTATTGAAAAACAAACTATTAGCACAGTTTGAAGACATACAATTCATTGGTGATACTGAGGTGGGGAATTTTAAAATTCTCAACGTGTCTTTTCCACCTTCGCCAAAATCAGAGTTGATGCTGTTCAATTTGGATATTGCGGGTATATCGGCATCGGGCGGTTCGGCGTGCAGTTCGGGTGCTGAAGGCGGTTCTCATGTTTTAGATGCTTTGGAAATTGACCCTTCGCGGAAGTGCATTCGTTTTTCGTTTTCACACTTGAATACAGAAGCAGATGTGTTGTTTTTAATAGAAAAGTTGAAGAAGATGACACCTTTAATGGATAGGTGATAATGGATAATTTTTATCATTACAAGCGAAGT
>JAYTUR010000233.1:0-8883 GCA_043744475.1 Saprospiraceae bacterium
AAGCGGCAGAAGTACAGTACGAAAGCGGTAATTATGACAGAGCAGTTGCCAGTTTTACGACTTATTTGAGCCGTTTTACCAACTCACCTAACACCATCAATGCGTATTATTTTAGAGGTGAATGTTATGCTGCCTTAAAGGATTATAATAATGCCTTGATTGATTATGAAGCCGTTTTACAACGTGGTTCTTCAAAATGGTATGAAAAAGCCGTTGAAAAAGCGACATTAATTGCTTATAATTTCAAACAAGACTTTGTCAAAACCTTTGACCTTGCGGTTAAATGGGATAAAGTTGCAACAACAGAAGACAAGCGTTTTGAAGCAGAACTATGGGCAGCCCGCAGTGCCTACCGTAGCAACAGACCCGATGCTGTTATTGAATATGGTTCAAAAGTCGCTAATAATTCAAGGGCAACACGCTCACAAATTGCTCAAGCGAACTACCATTTGGGTAAAATAGCCTTCGACCGCAATCAATTGGACAATGCACAAGGCTTTTTCTTGAAAACAATAGCGGCAGGTGGCACAGACGACCAAACAGCAGAGTCTCGTTATTTAGATGCGATGATTGAATATAAAAAACGAAATCTGGACATCGCTTTAGGTAAAGCTGACCGCGCCTCTATGAACAACCCCTCAGTATTTTGGGCTGCCAAAAGCGTTATTCTTCAAGCCGATATATATGCAGAAAAGAATGACCTCGTCAACGCACGTGCTGCTTTAGAAGCCATAATTGGCGGTGTGAAAGAGTTTCCAGAAATTGTGGCAGAAGCACAGCAAAAGCTCAATAATCTGAAAACAAAAGAATCGGTTAAAAGCCGTATCACTGCGCCCAATAATAAATTGTTGGATATGGATACAGGTAATTAGTTGATAACCATTCCAAAAGTCTAAAGCTTTTGGAATGGTGTCAAGTTTTTGTCCTTTCGATAACTTAAAATCTAAAAAAACTTATGAGCAAGATAAATAAATTGCTGCTTTATATATCCGTTCTTGTGCCGACTGCAATTATAGCACAACCCGGCAAAGATGTGCCTTCGCAATCTCAGGACGTTATCAAAAACTTTGATGCTAAACTATTGGTCACTGAACGCATCAATGTACAGCCTGTTTTACCTGCCGTTGATACGACGACAAAAGCACAGGCGTATTCCATTCCCAACAAAATATTGACTGTGGATTATACCGCACCCAGTATGCGTCCGATTGCGATTAAAACTGAAAAGCTACCCCCTCAGTATAAAGGCTATGCGAAGGCAGGTTATGGTTTGCCCAATTCGCCGTATTTGGAAGGCGCATACCGTTTTGGCGACCCAAAGACGTATTTAATTGGTTTAAAATTGAAACACCATTCGGCAGACAACAACAGAGCCATTGAAAATCAAAGCTTTGCAACAACAAATGCGGAAGCAAGTGGTACGTTCTATGCACAAGCAGGTGTGGCGATTGATGCTAAATTGGGTTATGACAATAATACACGTCAATATTATGGCTATAACCATGATAAATTTACTTATGCCAAAGTAGATACGCGTCAACATTTCAATACCATTTCAGCAGGGGCAAAAGCTTATAATTCAGCACGTACAGTTGCGGATTTCAACTACTCGTTGGGTCTGAATTTCTACAATATGAATGATAATTTCAGCAATCGGGAAACAGATTTTAATATCAGAGCCGAAGCAACAAAATGGTTTGGCGAAAAGCACCCCCTCAGTATTTTGGTGCGTACAGAGTTTACAACCCTCGCGCCTAAGTCTGACAAAACGCAGGACTTGAACAACATCATTTTAAACCCAAGTTTTACGTACAAAGGTGAAGGTTTTAGCGTTCGAGCGGGTGCAAATTTGGTTTCCAACAAAGATATTTTCACACCGCTACCCGATATTGAAGCATCTGCCAATGTTGCGGGCAATCAGTTGCAAGCCTTTGTCGGTTGGAAAGGGGACTTTTTGAAAAACTCGTATAAGAATTTGACTAACTACAATCCGTTTATCAGACCTGATAGTTTTAAAATTCGAAATACAGTCAAAACGGATATTTACGGCGGTATCAAAGGGGCTATTCCAATTTTCGATTATTCTGCGCAAGTGGGTTGGAGTAACAACCAAAATTTAGCTTTGTTTTTAGCGGATTCAAGTGATAAATACCGTCGTTTCAAAGTTTTATACGATACAGTTAAAATTTTCAACATTCGCGGTGCTATCACCATGCACCCGATTAAAGATATGGAATTGATAGCCACTGTCAGCCAAAACATCTACACTGCCAATACCCAAAAAGCAGCGTGGGGTTTGCCTTCAACGGATGTTAATGTGTCTGCAAAGTACAACGTGGTGTCAAAAGGCGACCAAACAGCTGTTGCAAAAGCGTCTTTGTTTGTTCAAAATGGTGTGCCATATAAAAACAGTATTGGTGACATCGTGCGTTTAAGCCCACTGTTTGACATCAATATTGGTGGCGAATTGTGGTTTTCTAAAAACATTGGTGCTTTCATTGACATCAACAATTTATTGAATCTTAAAAGACAACGTTGGCAAAATTATCCTAATTTAGGTTTGAATATTTTAGGTGGTTTCACAGCACGTTTCTAATGTTCAACATTCAGTAAAAAGGCAAAGGGCAATTATCTGTATGGGTAATTTGCCCTTTGTTTTTATATTTTTTTTATTCAAATAAGCCCTAATTCCCATTCTAAAAAAATAACTTCGCACCTTGTAGGGAAACAACATTTTTCACTTTTCATTTTCACTTGTCGCTCATATCATGTTATACTCTCTTTTTGAATGGTTAGATGCCCAATATCACTTTCCGGGTGCAGGCTTAATGCGCTATGTATCGTTTAGAGCTGGTGCGGCGATTATTTTATCCTTGACGATTGCACTTGTTTTTGGTAGATACATCGTTCGGTTTTTGAGCAAATTGCAAATTGGTGAAACCGTTCGAGATTTAGGTCTTGCAGGTCAAAAACAGAAGCAAGGTACACCGACAATGGGTGGTATCATCATCATATTAGCCATCGTTGTCCCGACGTTGTTATTCTGCAAATTGGATAATATCTATGTCCTCATCATGCTTTTAGCTACATCGTGGATGGGCGTTGTAGGCTTTTTAGACGATTATATCAAGGTTTTCAAGAAAAATAAAAAGGGGTTGCCTGGTATTTTCAAAGTCATCGGTCAAGTCTCTTTGGGTTTGATGATTGCTCTTATCATGCTAAAAAGCGACGATGTTGTCGTCAGAATGGATAAAAAAACGGCTGAACTTAATAATTACACCATTTTAAAAACAGTTTATGCATCTGACCCTTCACACGGCGGACAACTGCGCGAAATGGTGTATGTCAAAGCCCCTTTGACAAATGTGCCTTTTTATAAAAACAATGAATTGGATTATTCTAAATTCCTGAAACCGCTTGTTGGAGAAGAAGCGAGTCGCAATATGACCACTATCATTTTTATTATAATGGTCATTGTCGTCGTAACAGCCGTCTCAAATGGGGCAAACCTAACGGACGGCATTGACGGTTTAGCAGCTGGTACTTCTGCCATTATTGGTGCAACGCTGGCGATACTCGCTTATGCAACAGGTAATGCCATTTTCGCCGATTATTTGAATATTTTATATATTCCAAACACCTCCGAATTAGTGATTTTTGCCGCCTGTTTTTTTGCTGCTTGTGTCGGTTTTGTGTGGTACAATACCTTTCCCGCACAAGTTTTTATGGGCGATACAGGCTCTTTGACAATTGGCAGTATCATCGCAGTGTTTGCAATTCTCATACGTAAAGAATTGTTAATTCCGATTTTATGCGGGATTTTCTTTGCAGAGACTCTTTCCGTCATGATTCAAGTCAGTTATTTCAAATATACTAAAAAGCGATACGGTGAAGGCAGACGCATTTTCCTCATGTCGCCTTTGCACCACCATTTTCAGAAAAAAGGTATGCCCGAACCCCGTTTGGTGACACGTTTTTGGATTGTCGGCATTCTCCTTGCCGTTTTAACAATCATAACGTTGAAAGTGAGATAATTAGGAATTAGGAAAAAAGCGACCTTTCATACTGAGGGGTCGCTTTTTTCCTAATTAATTGGTAATGTCGTAAAAGCTGTGGGTAACGAATATTCTAAAAATTACCCCCTCAGTATTTTGCTCTAAAATTGAGGTTTATTGAGGGAAAGCACAGATTTAGTAAATTTTAAAAATTTACTAAATCTTGTACCCACAGCTTTTACGACATTACCAATTAATCACAACTTATCTAAGCCTTGAACATCCACGTTTAAAGTACCTTTTGACGATACATAAATTTTTAGTTTGTCTTTTAAAACTTTAATATCATTCACGCGGATGTCGTCAACATGTCCTTTCAAGGCGATATTGTTATTAAATTTATAATCCTGAATTTGATTATTCATCATTTCTTTAAAGAACTTCGTGTTTTCATCAAGCGGAAAAATACAGGATTCTTTCATTTTATTCAAAATAGCCCTATCGAAAAGCCATGTTGCACTTTTTATGAGATAATCCTTCGTCTGCAAATCATAATCGAGGTCGGCTAAAAAAATCGTGTTCTTTACCGGGTCAAAAGCAGGGCGACCAATCAAATATAAACTACCGTTGTAGCTGCCTGTGAACTTTGTATTGACAATAATTTTATCATTTTGTCCAAAAAGTTGAATATCCTGTATCTCAATGCGTTTGCCTGCGGGTTGGAAAACTTGTCCAACGGCATACGATTTTGCCAATGCCTCTGCTTCTTTTATTGCAATATCTGTAGATAAACTGATTGTAAAATCATTGTTGATATAATTACCCACTACGAAAGGCGGTAAATAAGTATTCGGTCTGAAAATAGGCTGTTGTGTTCCCGCGACAACTTCTGCAAGGGATTGAATACCAATATTGGCTTGTAACACGTTGCCTGTTGTCCAAAAAGGGGTCATTGTAACAGTTTGGGGTGTCAATTTGACCCACCAATTGCCATAACTACTGGGTATCGAAACAGGGTTTTGCATCATCGTCCAAGCATCTTCTAGGTTTTTCCGAAACTGCATTTGGATTTGTAATTGTTCATCAATAGCTGATGTTATCATGGTATGACTGCGCGAAATAATAATATCTGCAAGGTATTTGATGTCTAAATTACCCATGCCCGTCTTCACCGCCATATTCCTAATCCATTCATTTCCAACAAGTACGGTATGCGGCGTGACCGACCAATCGGGTTTTACTTCAATCGTCGTTTTAAATTGCAAGGCGACTTCTCCCTCCGCTTCGATGCCACGTTTTCCCGTAAACATATTGTCTAACAGTTTCTTGAAAACCCAAATTTTAACAGGCACACGATAGTTCATTTGAAAACCGTCAAACCAAATTTTGATGTTTTGCGTTCGGGTGGCTTTCATCATCAAACCATCATCATCTAAATTATTGTCGGCATAAATATCGCCACTCAATTTATAGTTCAAAAGGTTTTCTATTTCAATTGTACTGAGTCGAATAGGTATATTGACATTAGAAACAGCAGGCGGATAATCCACAGGTTCTTGATAAACTTCCATAGGTCGTTGCGGCTGGTTTTTAGTCGTTCCACAAGCTGAAAAGAATAAAATAATAGTTAAATACGAAAAATATTTTAATGCCTTAATCATTGTAAATCATTATTTTATAAAAGTAATTAGAAATTTAGAAAAGCAAAAGTACAATGCCGTTTTTGAAATCTATATTCATTTGTAATCAATATAAAAAGTAAAATTATTTTGACCTTTGTTGCCCCTTTTTATTTATCCTTTTTCATCACTTTAAGATACATATACTCTACTTTCGCCCTTGCCCACGGTGTTTTGCGTAGGAATATAAGGCTTGATTTGATGCTTGGTTCGTCAATAAAACATCTGATTTTGATCAGCTGTGCCATCTTTTCCCATCCAACTTTTTCAACCAATTCAGTTAAAATAACTTCTAATGTTATGCCGTGCAATGGGTCTTTGGATTCTTTTTCAACCATTTTTCATTACTCTTTTATAAACTTTATTCTTGAAATACCCCCCTCAGTAAATTCAGCTTCTAAGATATAAATTCCCGAAGAAAGAGGAGTCAATGAAATCGCTTTTTGAGTTGTTGTTTGAAGTAAAACGCCTTGAAAATTATAAATTTTAACATTTTTTACCTCATTAACCGCATCAATCATCAAAATATCTTTTGCTGGATTTGGATAAACATTCAGCTTTGTATTTTTATCTTTTAATGAAATAGCAACCGTTTTTGAATATTTGAATTGTCCATCAGTATCCACTTGTTTTAAACGATAATAAAGGGTATTTTCAGTTGAAGTGTTTATATCATCAAAACGATAATCCAATTTTTGATTGGACTGCCCTCCTGCTTTAACTTGTCCGATAGCATAAAACTGTTTGCCATCCGTACTTTTTTCAATTGAAAAATACGCAGAATTCAGTTCTGTTGCTGTTGTCCAATTCAATCTAATATTTTGGTTATCAAGTCTATACGCATTAAAAGTCAATAGTTCTACAGGAATAATCGGCACGTTTGGTAAATTAAATTTTGCCATAACAGGATAATGGTCAGTCGTTTTTGTCGCATAACTTGTAATATAATTTTGAGGTGAACCGACTCTTGCCGTCAAAAAAGCACCAGTCATTTCATTTGACCCTATGACGTGGTCAATCATATCCGTAAAACCCGTCGTGCTTTTTGCCCCTGCATTACTGAGGGATAGCGTAAACAGACTATAACGTGATGGGTCGTTGATATAAGCATTGTAAGAGCTTGTATTTGTCGGTACAAAAGAAACTGTTTGATCTAAATCGTCATTAAAATCGCCTGACATGATGAATGGCAAATTTGGATAAGTGACATCTAAAACCGTTTTCAACTTTTCAACGTCATATTTTCGCATATCATAGACATCTTGCGCCGCATTTGCACTTGTGTTGGCTCTGCCATGAATGCCGACAAAACCCATAAAACGCGTCGTTCCGTTGATACTCACATTAGCCGTCATCAAAAAAGGTAAGCGGCCCGATGCCCAAAAACGGGAGCGTGTGTTTGGATAATCCGGCAATAGAGTTGTATCGTTTTTAAATTCTCTCAAAAGCGGTGTCGTCGTCACATTAGTAAAAACGGCATCTTTATAGACAAAACACAAGCGTTGACCATAAGGATCGGCAGATGGTGTATTGCTATAACTATACTCAAATGAACATTTGCATGAATAACCTGGGATAGACGCTATCATCGACTTGAAACCGATAGAATCAGAGACTTCTTCAAATTCATAAATATCTGCATTTATGGTACTGATAACCGTTTTGACATTCGCCATTTGAAGCGCATTATCGGTCGGTCCTAAGGTTGGATGTCCAAACCATTCTATATTCCAAGTGACGATGTCAAGCGTATTCGCATCAGCAAAGGTTGCATCCGTTACGCCCGCACCTGTTACGACAAAATCAGCCGTCGAACGCGGATATAATTGTAAAGAAGTATTATAAACACCTGAAATACCCGTTACATGACCTGTTGCTTCTTGAATCGCAGAACCAACAATATTATTTGAAGCGGGCGTACCGACACTCAATATACGAACGGGCAAAAGCCCAAAAGGATAGTTTGTGTTGGCAGCATAATTACCACTTGTTCCTGGATACTGCATATTTTGAATCGTTATCAATTCCCCTTCGTGTGCAGCCATTTCTGCTTGTGTTATGATCAAAGCAGGTGGGTTATAAGGCGTTGCCGCTATTTTATTCATGGTCAAAATAGTTATTTGGTCAAGCCCACTAAATGACGAGCGATAACCAAAAACCTCAACTGAATCGCCTAATTGTAAGGCATAATCAGCTCCAATATTCGCTGAACTACTATAAACTGAAATGCCGCCTGTATTGTCTTGAATAAAAATTTGATTGGGTCCAAATTCAGTTGCCACAGTCACACGTCCACCCGTAAAGACATTTGTACCGCTGCTTCTACCTCTAACTGTAGCAATATTTGTTCGCGTGGGTTGGGTTATAACACTGCCACTCATGGCGATATTTTTTGTCGGAACGCTCGGACTAGTCAGAGCGATACTCCCATTGTAATTGCCCGCAGTCGCACCCGTTAGACGGACATAAATGACTTTTGAAGTGACCCGACCCGCGGATGGTGTAAACGACAACACATTTGTATAACCACTTGATTCTGTAAGACTTATCTCATATCCAGACGGTGGCGTAACGGTTAAACTACCTGTCAAAACGAAACCAGAAGCAATGAAACTCTTAGATACTGAGGGGGCTCCTGTGGTAATTGTGGTGAAAGAAATGGATGATTTTGAAGCGACAATAATGGGATTTGACACATCATAAATGCTGACATCAATCGCCAAATTATCCAATCGCCATGTGCCCGCCGAACTTGACGCACCATAGGCATACAGACGAAAAGTAACACTCGTCGTAATATTTTGAAAATCGATCCCTAAATCAACGGATTGAGCCGTTGCAGGAAAAATTGAAGACGTAGTACCAGGCGAAGGACTATTTAAGTCGGTGGTATAACCATCAAGGCTTGACCGTAAAACCCAACTTGTGGGACCTGTACCCGATTTTTGGTCAAAAAAACTGACTTTATTGACTGACATCGCATAGTTTGCATTGGGCGAAATCGTAAACTCCAAATATTTAGCGGTATTTACTGAGGGGGTGTTAAAGGCAGTCGTTGATATGGCTTTATCGGTCGCCCCGCCTGTTGTTCCTGCTGAATAAGAAATTGTACCCGTTGACCATGTAGCAGTTGAAACACTACCATTTGTCGGTGTTGTCGTAGCAGATGTTTGAGAATCAAATTCCCAAAGTGCGATGGTTTGTGCAAA
>JAYTUR010000234.1:0-8879 GCA_043744475.1 Saprospiraceae bacterium
TAAAAATCTTTGATTTTTATTCAAAAAACAGCTTCGCTCTGATAGATTTTCTCTCTGCACGCTTTTTTTGCGAAGCAAAAAACAGTGAGTAATTGTATATTTTTAGTTTTAAAACAATTTCTTATTGATAAAATACTGAGGGGGCATTGAAAGAGTGAAAGGCTATCAACCTTTCAATCTTACTTCATTTTCGAAAATTAGAAAACAATGAAAAACCAAACGACAGACTTATCTTTGCTCAAAATCAAGCCCGTGTATGAAAAAACTCTTTTCACAAATAGCTGAACGCATTCCCAATTATGCCCGTTACATCGTAGCGGTAGCAACCTTAGTGGCATTAACGCCTTTGTTTCCGACCAATGCGACATTCAAATATCGTTTTGGCATGGGGCAAACATGGCTTTATGACGATTTGGTTGCCAATTTTGATTTTGCCATTTTGAAAACAACAGAGGAATTGGCAAAGGAACGAACTGATATGGAACGGGAGTTTTCACCTTATTATGAAATTGATTTGGATGTCATAAAGCAACAAAAAAAGCAATTTGAAGAAAATTTTAACAGCCAGTTAAGCCGTAGCCGCAACCAATTTCCCGATGTTGTCCGCAATACTGAGGGGTATGTCTCTTATGGTAATCGGGTTATAGAAAAACTGTTGAATAAAGGTATTTTGAAACAAGATACTTTGTTACAAAAACGTGATAAGGAATTTGTCATCAATATACTGAGGGGTAACACAACCGAAAAACAAACCGTTCAAAATCTCTTAACGCCTGAAAAAGCGCGTAGTTGGTTAACCGATTCCCTCCCTTTTAGCCGTTTGGGCGAGCCTGAGTTTTTGTTGCCGTTGCTCGAACCCTTGTTAATTCCAAATTTAGCTTATGACGAAGTCAAAACACAAGCATTTAAACAACAAGAACTTGACAAAATAACATCGGCTCGGGGTATGGTAAAAAATGGTGAATTGATTGTGCCAAAAGGAGGTATTATTACATCCAGTGTGCATCAAAAACTACTATCTTATCGTCAACGATATGAGTCCGATTACTTGTCAAGTCGTAAATTTTACTTGATATTCATCGGGTATGCCTTATTGACATCGCTTATATTGACACTTTTTTTGTTTTATTTACAACATCATGCGACAGTCATTTTCAAAAAACTGCGTTGGGTTATTTTCCTTTTGAGTTGGATAGTATTGTATGTTTATCTGATGTATGCTATTAAAGCAAGTGACGTTTTGCATCCTTATATGGTGCCATTTTGTATTGCACCTATTGTCATAAAGAATTTTTCTCGACGTGAATTGGCATTTATAGCCCATGTCGTTATCGTTTTGACCGTTGGTTTGATTACTGCCCCTGGTTATGAATTTATATTTTTACAATTACTGACGGGTTTGGTCGTAACCTTTTCGCAATTTGATACACGTTATTGGGCTAATTTTTTTCAATCCATTTTTTATATCGTTTCCGTTTATGTTTTGGGCTACTTAGGTTTTTCTTTTATTGAAGAAAGTGATTTACAAAACATGAATTGGTCGGTGTTCATCTGGTTGATGCTCAATGGTTTTTTAACGCTTTTGGCTTATCCGCTCATTCCGTTATTGGGCAATTTGTTTGGTTTTACTTCTAATATTACTTTGGCAGAGTTATCCGATTTAGGGCATCCTTTGTTGAAAGAATTGTCGTTGAAAGCACCCGGCACTTTGCAACATTCTCTGCAAGTGGCAAATCTCGCAGAAGCGGCTGCCAAAGAGATTGGCGCACAAGACCTTTTGGTAAAGGTCGGCGCATTGTATCATGATGTTGGAAAAACATTAAAACCACAGTATTTCATTGAAAATCAATCAGGTACAAATCCACACGACCAATTATCTTATCTTGAATCTGCCCAAACAATTATTGAGCATGTTACTGAGGGGGTGAAAATGGTGCAACAAAAAAAATTGCCGACAGTCATCATAGATTTTATAAAAACGCATCATGGAACGACAACGGTTGAGTATTTTTACCGCTTACACACTCAAAATACTGAGGGAGGGGCAAATGACCGTGCGCAATTTCAATATGCAGGGCCTCGTCCACGAACACGTGAAGAAGTGATTTTAATGTTGGCAGATAGTTTGGAAGCAACATCAAAATCTTTAAAAAATCCAACAAGTGACAGTCTTGATGAATTGGTTGAAAGCATCGTAGCGGATAAAGTCGCGCATGGTCAGTTACAAGATTCAGATATGACTTTTGGGGAATTAGAAACGTGTAAAAAGAGTTTTAAAGCAACTTTGAAAAGTATTCATCATGTTCGAATTGAATATCCGAAAGTTTAAAATCAATAAAAATATGATTAACCTGTCAGAAATCAGCACTCGTTCACCTAAATCTAAGGAAAAAGACGACATTAAAGAGGAAACAAAAGACCTCCTAAATCGCATCGGAGACTTACAAAATATGCTGTATGCAGAACGCAAACACAGTTTACTCGTCGTTTTGCAAGGCATGGACAGCTCTGGAAAAGACAGTACGACAAGGACATTGTTTAAAAAATGCAGCCCTGCGGGTGTTCAAGTTTCCGCTTTTAAAAAGCCAACCGAAGAGGAAGTGGGGCATGATTTCTTATGGCGTGTTCACAAAGTTGCTCCTGAAAAAGGCATGGTTAAAGTCTTCAATCGCTCGCATTATGAAGACATTTTAATTCAATGGGTACATGGCTGGATTGACGATGCCAAACGTGACCGTCGCATGGCAAGCATCAATGCGTTTGAGGAACTGTTGGAAGAAGATGCCAACACAACGATCGTAAAATTCTACATGCACATTTCGTATGACGAGCAACTCAAACAATTAACAGAGCGTGTCGAAGACCCTAAAAAGTATTGGAAACACAGCGATGGCGATTGGAAAGAACGTGAATATTGGGATAAATACCGCGAGGCGTATGAATATGCGATTAATAAATCATCCATTCCATGGACTGTTTTACCTTGCGACCAAGATTGGTACAGGGATTACATCGCTGCCAAAACGGTTTGCGGAGTATTAGAAAAGATGAAAATGATATTACCGCCGTTGGTAACTGAATTGTTTAAAAAATAAAAATTAATGGATAATGACAAAAATTATCCGTTATACACTATCCACTAAAATTATGGCTGAAAAAGTAAGAATAGATAAATGGCTGTGGAGTGTCCGCATTTTTAAATCCAGGACATTAGCATCAGATACCGTCAAGTCTGGCAAGGTAAAAGTCAATGGCACTCAAGTGAAGTCGAGCTATCAAATACAACGTAGTGATGAAATCATCGTCAAAAAAGGTGGTTTCAATTTCACTTTTAAAGTGCTGCAATTGATTGAAAAACGGGTCGGTTCGCCTATTGCCGTTACTTGTTACAAGGACATGACACCCGAAGAAGAATTGAAAAAATACGAGGATTGGTTTACTGGAAAACACGGTGCAGAAATGCGCGAACGTGGCACGGGTCGCCCTACTAAAAAAGACCGTCGTGAAATTGATGATTTCAAAGGCTATTATTTTGATGACGGAGAAGAAGGAGAATAAAAATTAGAAACAACAAGGAAAATTATGAAACGAATTTTATTTTTATACATCATTGCATGTCAATGGATTGCGTGCAAAAATGCACCGACTGCGCAAAAACAAACGAGTGAAACTTATACGCCGCCTCAACCTTCGGGTAAAACAGGAAAAGTGCTATCAACTATTTATTGTGGCAGTTGTCATGCCTACGCTTCACCTGATTTATTAGACAAAACGACATGGATGAAGGAGTGTTTACCCAATATGGGTAGCCGTTTGGGCATTCATACTGAGGGGTATAATCCGCTGCATGGTTTGAGTGCGATGGATGAATTTTACTTCATTGAAGCCAAAATATTTCCCGAAAACCCTGTTTTGACTCAAGAAGATTGGTTAAAAATTATTGACTTTTATAAAAATAATGCACCCAATCAATTGCCATTGCCGCCAAAGCAATTACCTGTCAAAATGGGTTTATCTCATTTTCAAATTAGAAAACCGAATATCTCTCCGTCATTGCCTTTAACGACACTTTGTCAAATCAATGAAATAGCTTCTGAATTGTATATTGGTACAATGCAAGGCAATTTGCTTGTTTTGAATAAACAGCTGCAAGTCACCGATTCGTTTCAAATAGCATCGGCACCCGTCAGTATTTTTAAGAAAACAGATGATATTTTTGATGTATTGACGATGGGTGAAATGCGCCCGACAGAAGAACAAAAAGGCATTTTTCAACCTATTTACAAGCAAAATCCAAAAGCTAACAATATTCAAGAACAAATAGTCGGTCTGAAAAGACCTGTTCAGTTTGAAGAAGTGGACTTGAATAATGATGGTAAAAACGAAGTGGTCATCTGTCAATTTGGATATCAAACAGGCAAATTAGCATGGTATGACCGCCCGGGCAATCGTTGGCACGAACACATTTTGAGTGAATCGCCTGGCGCATCGAAGGTTATTCCTTACGATTTTGACAAAGATGGCAAAAAGGATTTAATGGTTTTGATGGCACAAGGCGACGAGCATATCAGTATTTATTACAATAAAGGGAATGATAAATTTGAGGAATCTGTCGTTTTGCGTTTCCCGCCCGTTTATGGCTCTTGCGACTTGCAATTAGTGGATTTTAATAAGGATGGGGCGATGGATTTGCTTTACACAAATGGAGATAATGCCGATTTTTCAATGATTCTGAAACCTTATCATGGCGTACGTTTGTATCTGAATGATGGCAAAAATAATTTTTCGGAAGCTTATTTTTATCCCATGTATGGTGCTTTTCAAGCCGCCGCTGCCGATTTCGACCTCGATGGAGATATGGATATAGTGGCTTGTTCATTTTTTCCCGATAAAATTGACAAACCTGCATCGAGCGTTGTTTACTTGGAACAAACCAAACCAATGATTTTCCAACCTTATTCTTTCAAAGAAGCGATTGAAGGCAAATGGTTGACTTTGGATATTGGCGACCTCGACAAAGATGGCGATACAGATATTATCATCGGTTCGTTCCTTGGTTATGAACGCGGAAGTCAAGGTAGAATTAAGTTTATTGATAAAAAAATGCCTTTTTTGTATTTAGAAAATAAGGCAAAATGATAATTTTTGCAAAAAATGTAAAAAAACTATCATTCTTTACTTGGTTCATGTAATTTTGCAGCACTTTTCATGGTCTCGTAGTTCAATGGATAGAATAGAAGTTTCCTAAACTTTAGATATGGGTTCGATCCCCGTCGAGACCACTTTTTAATACTAAACCCTTGTAAATCATTGATTTACAAGGGCTTTTAATTTCATATTTGTACCATTCATTCTTAGACGGCATCATTAGACAAAAACACAGTCCCATCTTCAACTTTGATATCAAATACCTTTAAATGACCACACGCATCATCGTTCAGACATTCACCCGTTTCCAACGAAAAGGTCTTTTTATGGAAGGGACAAGCGACTTTCGGAATATCGCCCGACGTACCAATCATGCCGCGCGAAATTGCCATTTGTAGCCTATGCGGACATTCATTATCTGTCGCATACCACTTGCCCAAGGTTTGAAAATTAAAAATAGCTATTTGTTTCCCTTTGAATAAAACACATGCACCACCGTCTTCTGGCACGTCTTCAACGCGACATACAGCTTGCCATTGTGTTTGAATTGCTGTTGCTACTAACATATCTAACTGTTTGATTTTTAATGAATTAATTGGACTGAAAAAACTAAACCCACTCCGCCGCACGTTTCTGTTCGCGCAATTCCTCGAATTTTACTGAGGGGTCCTTTTCGTCTGAATTGACAAAATGCGTAAACCGTTTGCGAATCTCTGGCGTTTCGACGGCGTGTTTCCACTCGCAATGATACGTGCCGACGATGCCGTCCATTTCTGCTTCCCATTCAGCAGCCATACCCAAAGAGTCATGCACAACGACTTCACGCAAGTAATCAATGCCTCCTTCCATTTTGGATAACCAAACTGAAGTCCGCGTCAAAGGCTCTGCAGTTTTGATATAAAACATCAAAAAACGGTCAACATACTTGATGAGCGTTGCGCTATCCAAGTCTTGCGCCAACAATTTAGCATGTTCTGGTTTTGAACCACCGTTGCCACAAACAAACAAATTCCACCCTTTTTCAGTCGCAATGATGCCAAAATCCTTAGAATTGGCTTCCGCACATTCGCGAATACAGCCCGAAACAGCAGATTTCAACTTGTGTGGCGAGCGCAAACCTTTGTACCGATTTTCAACTTCAATGGCAAAACTGACGGCATCTTGTAAGCCAAAACGGCACCACGTTGTTCCCACACAACTTTTTACCGTCCGCAATGATTTACCATAAGCATGACCTGATTCAAAACCAGCAGCAATCAATTCCTCCCAAATAATCGGCAAATCACCGACGTGTGCGCCGAACAAATCTATCCGTTGACCACCCGTAATTTTAGTATAAAGACCATATTTTTGAGCCACTTGACCTAAAACAATGAGTTTTTCAGGCGTAATTTCACCGCCAGGAATACGTGGAACGATAGAATACGTGCCGCCTTTTTGGATATTGGCTAAAAAACGGTCATTCGAATCCTGAATCGTCGCTTGTTTTTGAATCGGCTCATTCCAAAGACTCGCGAGAATCGAAGCAAGGGCAGGTTTACAGACTTCGCAACCGCCACCTTTGCCCAATTCTTTGAGCGCAACGTTATATGTTTTGATATTTTTAATTTTTATCAAATTGAAAACCTCTTGACGAGAGTAGTCAAAATGCTCACACAGATTGTTTTTAACCACCCGACCCATTTTTTTCATTGAGCCTGAAATCAAATCTTTGACCATCGGAATACAGCCACCGCAACCTGTACCAGCTTTGGTACATTTTTTCATACCATCAACTGTAAAACACTCATTATCAGTTACTTGCGAACAAATATTGCCTTTTGAAACCGATTCACAAGAGCAAATCAAGGCATTATCGGGCAAATCCATCACACCTGCCCCCCCCTCAGTACTACCACCTCTTGAACCTAAAATCAAGTCTTCAGGATTGGCTGGCAACACAATTTTATTATTCACCGTCTGTTGCAACATACCAAATTGCGCCGCATCACCGACCAAAACACCGCCAAGCAAGTGCTTGCCATCAGGCGAAATATTGACACGTTTATAAATACCCTTCGATTGGTCTCTGAAAACAATGCTTCTGACACCGTTTTGGTCAGTACCCGCCACATAAGGATTGCCCGCAAATGGGTCGCCAAAACTCGCTACGTCAACACCAATTAATTTAAGTTTTGTGGACATATCATAAGGCTTAAACGCCTTGTCACCACCGAAAATATTGGTCGCAACAACATCTGCCATTTCATAGCCGGGCGCAACCAAACCATAAATCATACCATGCGCCAAAGCACATTCACCAATCGCAAATACTGAGGGGTCAGATGTTGTCAACTTTTCGTCAACAACGATGCCGCCACGTACACCGACCGTCAAACCTGCCACCCGCGCGAGTTCATCACGTGGCTTGATACCCGCTGAAATGACGAGCATATCCACATCGAGTTTCGTCTCGTCCGCAAAGCGCAAACCAGTGATTTTGCCATTGCCCAATATCTTTTCTGTATTTTTTTGCAAATGAATTTTCAAACCTAAATCTTCCAATTTGGCTTGAAGGACTTGCGAACCGCCCATATCCACTTGCCGTGGCATGAGGCGCGGGGCAAATTCGATGACATGCGTTTCGTCAACACCCAAATCCATCAATGCTTTTGCCGCTTCCAAACCCAACAAACCACCACCGATGACAGCACCTTTCCTCGCTTTTTTAGCATAACCTTGCATTAAATCAAGATCTTCTATGGTGCGATAAACGAAAACACCGCGTTTTTCTACCCCTTCAATCTGCGGCACAAAGGCAGCCGAGCCTGTTGCTAAAATAAGATAATCATACCCCTCAGTAATATGATGATGTGAAGTAATGGTTTTGGCTTCCAAATCAATGTCAACGACGGGGTCACTTAAAATGAGTTTTATTTGATTGTCTGAATACCATTCGATGGGTGCGAGCGTCAAATCCTCAACCGTTTTGCCATCAAAATAAGCCGACAGATGCACACGGTCATAAGCGGGGCGCGGCTCTTCGCCGAACACCGTTATATCGAATACACCAATACCAGCCTTTGCGATGAGTTTTTCGCAGAATTTGTAGCCAACCATGCCGTTACCGACGACAACAATTTTCTGTTTTGCCATTTTAAAAAATCTTGAATTGTGAAAGAATCTCTGTTTCTTAATTTTCACATTTCAGCAAGAGACATAAACTTTCCAAAATTTTTAAACTTTTGGAAAGTTACAGATGTAGGTAGGGACTTTTGCAACTTTTGATAGGTCAAAGGTACGATAGCGAATACTTAGTTTGAAAAATAAAATTACTCTGACGACAAAAAAAGATTAAACAATATTTAATATCTAAATTTAAAAAATTACACAATTTAATTTTACAAAATTGATATTTTTGAAATAAAATAAACTGAAAGCGGGTTTCGAGAAAAGGGAAAAAGGCGTTTTTTGTCGTGCGAATACGTTGTTTGTCGGCGAACACATTTTTTTATTCCAAAAACGCACTCTACTTTTGAGTCATAAATCACAATTCAGCGGTTTTGATTAAGGTTAAAAATCAAAAAATTAAGCATCATATATTACGCAAAAGAGCGTCTTTCCACTTGATTTTCTAACCTTAATGCAGCAACAGAAGCAATCAATTCAGAAACAAGTGGGGACTTTTTCAAAATTGATTCTGTAAAAAAAAGCCTCGATAGCGAGTGGAGTCGCTCCGAGGCTGAATGTAA
>JAYTUR010000235.1:0-2296 GCA_043744475.1 Saprospiraceae bacterium
GACACTGTTTTTAGATTTATATTTCGACCAATTTTAACAACTTGAATTTTTATAAAAATGAAAAACATTCTCATACTCATCTTTTTGCTTATGACACCACTCGCTTATTCACAACCTAAAACGATTGGACAAGTCATTCGTCTCGACCCAAGTTTAGACGATTTACTTGATAAAGATGCTCAAATTGAAGTCCTTGCCGACGGTTTCCAATGGTCAGAAGGTCCTGTTTGGATAAAAAAAGGCGGCTATCTTATCTTTTCAGATGTTAAAGCCAATACCATTTTCAAATGGAAGGAGGGCGAAGCTATTACACCTTTTTTGAAACCTTCAGGCTACACAGGGCGCGGCACATACAGCAAAGAGCCAGGCAGTAATGGCTTAACAATCAGCCTTGATGGACAAATTATCGCTTGTGAACATGGCGATAGGCGTGTTTCTATCATGCCTACTGAGGGGGGCGGTAAAATGACTTTGGCGGACAATCACAAAGGCAAACGATTCAACAGCCCGAATGACGTTGTGCAAAAATCAAACGGCGATGTCTATTTCACCGACCCGCCTTATGGTTTGCCAAAACAAGAAAATGACCCAACGAAAGAAACAGGCATCTATGGCGTTTATCGCGTCGCAAAAAATGGTGTTGTGACGCTTTTGGTCAATGACCTTACGCGTCCGAATGGTTTGGCGTTTTCGCCCGATGAAAGCATTCTGTATATTGCCCAATCTGACCCTGATAGGGCGTATATCATGGCGTATCCCGTCTTGAAAAATGGCATTTTGGGCAAAGGAAAAATCTTTTTTGATGCCACGCCGATGTCAAAACAAGGCATGGTGGGCTTACCAGATGGTTTAAAAATTGACGACAAAGGCAATTTATTCACAACTGGACCGAGCGGTGTATTAATCATTTCACCCAAAGGCAAACTGTTGGGACGCATTGAAACTGGACAACCGACTGCCAATTGTGGTTGGGGAGATGACGGCTCAACTTTGTATATCACCGCGAATATGTACCTTTGCCGCATTAAGACAAAGACAAAACCCGCAGTTTTTAGATAATTTTTGATGGACAATGGATAGCTGACAATGGATAATTTTCCTACTATCCATTGTCCACTATCCACAACAATTATGCAAACAACAACAAATGACACTTATTTTATGCAGCAAGCCATCATCGAAGCGCGCAAAGCATTCGATGCGGGAGAAGTGCCTGTCGGTGCTGTGATAGTTAGCGAAGGGCGCATCATTGCGCGCGGATTTAACCAAACAGAACGGCTGAACGATGTAACGGCTCATGCCGAAATCATAGCCATGACCGCTGCAACGGATTATTTAGGCAGTAAATATTTGGACGAATGTGATTTATATGTTACCCTTGAACCGTGTCCGATGTGCGCAGGTGCATTGGCTTGGGCGCAATTGAAACGGCTAGTTTTTGCTGCGAGTGATGATAAACGGGGCTTTATGCGATTTGGAAAAGAAATGTTACACCCTAAAACAAAGGTTGAATTGGGGATTATGCAAGATGAATGTAGTGAGTTGATTAAGCGTTTTTTTAAGGAAAAAAGGTAATGATAAAATATAAATTCTGCACTCACAAAATGATTACCATAAAATCAAAATTTTAGACTTTCTAAAATTTCCCATCCTTTAAACTTACCTTTGCGGCGACAAAAGCACCCCCTCAGTTGCTTCGTCCCTCGCAATGACATAAAAGCACTTTTTTTGTCTAAAAAATTGATTATCAAATATTTATAAAATTCTACAATTTTCTAATTCATGTACAAAAAGAAAATTAAGTCCGCCCTTATTTCCGTTTTTTATAAAGATGGTCTCTCTGACATCATCAAGGAACTCGACCGTTTGAAGGTGAAAATCTACTCAACCGGTGGCACGCAGTCCTTCATCGAAGGTTTGGGCGTGGCTTGTGAAGCCGTTGAAGACCTCACAACTTATCCGTCTATCCTTGATGGACGCGTCAAAACGTTGCACCCAAAGGTTTTTGGGGGTATTTTGGCTCGTCGTGAAGCAAATCATACGGCGCAACTTGAAAAATTCGACATTCCAGAAATTGACCTCGTTATCGTTGACTTGTATCCGTTTGAAGAAACGATTCAGAAAACGACGAATGCTGAAGATATTATTGAAAAAATTGACATTGGCGGTATTTCGCTTATTCGGGCGGCGGCAAAAAACTTTCAAGATGTAGTCGTCGTGCCGAGTCGTGATAACTATGCTTTTTTCCTACAATTATTGCAAGAAAAAAATGGTTTCACGAAACTCGATGAACGCC
>JAYTUR010000236.1:0-8849 GCA_043744475.1 Saprospiraceae bacterium
GCAGTCCATTGACCGTCACCGCGTGGGTCAACATAGAAATTGTCAATACCACCCAAACCTAAATGACCGTCAGAAGCAAAATATAAGCGACCGCTTGAATGAATAAAAGGAAACAATTCATTCCCCTCAGTATTGATGTTGGGTCCGAGGTTCAAAGGTGGTCCCCAACGACCATTTTCAAGTTCTGAAACGTATAAGTCCATACCGCCGAAGCCGCCGGGCATATCGCTTGAGAAATATAATTTAGTGCCATTACCATTAATAGCAGGATGCGCATTTGAATACTCATCAGAATTGAACGGCAGACTTTCCTCTGTACCGAAACCTGACCCGCTTTTCTTCGCGGTATAAATTTTTAGGCGGACAATGCCCGCGTCGTCTGTACCTATTTTGCCCTTAGAATAGTTGTTTCGGGTAAAAAAGATAGACGATTGATCTTTTGTAAATGTCACGATAGCATCGTGATATTTAGAGTTGATGTCGTTCGTAAATTTTTCTGGACGACCTGTTTGAACGTCTGCACCACAGTTCTTGATAGGTACAAAGTAAAGGTCGAGAAACGGTTCACCTGTCCAACTGTGGCTGCGTTTTACTGCAGAACCTTTGTCACGTTCAGAGGCGAAGATGATGCCGTCTTTGTAGAAAGCTGCGCCAAAATCGTCGAGATTTGAGTTAAATTGGGTTCTTTTGACATTGTAAATATCCAAACCCTTCGTTTTTAGCTCCAATTCGTAATCGCAAGCTTTGGTTTGATACTGACCGCGCACATCTTCGGGAACGGCTTCTGCGAACTTATTGTACCATTCGCGAGCCAAATCGCATTTCCCATTACGCTGCAACATTTCACCATAATAAAGGAAGTGAATGGGTTGCGCCTCAGGTAAACGGACGACTTGACCAAAAAGAAACTCCGCATTTTGCGCGTCGCCAATTTTTCTGTAACATTCTGCAAGGGCAATTTTGGCACCTGCGTCGTCACCTTTGGACAAAATTTGGTTGAGGAGCTCAATGGCTCCTACGTAGTCCAGTTCTTTCATGCTCTTTTTTGCACGTTCAAGTTTTGCAGATTGAGCTGAAAGGGTCGCTGCAAAAAGCAGCATCATTGCTAATGAGTAAAAGCTTTTGAATGTCATCATTTCAAATTTAGAATTATCGGAAATCGGGAAGAAGTATTTGAAAATCGGTTTTCTCCCTCTAATTGTTGATGTTATGCCAACTAAATAACTCAGTTAAAATCGGTTTTATGCTTAATTTTCTGTGAATAAGTTTAATGTCAATGCACTATAGTTTTGTCATTCTGAACGCAATAAAAAGTTTTAATTAATGTACTGCGTCCAGAGTGACAAAAGAAGAAAAACTATTTATTAAAAAATGGAAATCAATAATTTACAAAATTTTATTTTTCAACTATATTATGTAAAAATCGTACCAACTTTACTATTTTACACTGACTAAAAAAAAATATACCCCCTCAGTATTTCTTCAAGTTTTGAGTAACAAGTTTTGAGTTTTTGTACAAATGATTGATTATCAGTTCGAACTCAAAACCCGACACTCAAATCTATAAAGACTACTCTGTATGGAATTGTATCAACTTAAAATAATTGACTATCCCATTCCTTAGAAGTAACGGGGTGTAACGATTCGTTTTGTTTTGTAATCAAACTCATAGCCGAGCATAATCTCAAACGAGCCTTGTGCTTTTGATTGCAATTTTGTCAAAGTATAGTCGTAAGAAGCTCCGATACGCAAACCATTTCCTAAGTAATATGCGACCCAAAAGTCGGCTGAATCATAAGAACTTTTATTTTGAAACACCTCAATTGATGAGCGAAAAGACGCGCCAACCCAAAGTGTCTCTTGAAAAAACAAAGACAAATCCACATTAAATTGTGTCGGTGCGCCCACTTGAAGGAACGACGTATCTCGGCGAAACCGGCTATCAGCAGCAGCTGACTTAATGAGCAACGACGGTTTGAAAATCAAAGCATTACCTTTCAAAGGAATCGCACCACCTAATGTGTAGTAAAAGTGGCGGAATTGCTTCGCATAAATAGGTAATTGGTCTGTACGGTTAGGAATCAAATCATATTCGATGATGCGCGGCACACCTAAACCTGTATAAAAGTTTTTTGTGTAGTAGTAAACACCCGCACCAATATTCGGCTTCCACCAATTGACATTTTCTGAAAACGGAATGTCACCAGCTTGTTCAATACTCAATTTCGACCAATCTGCCCGAAAGTTTGTAATGCCACCTTGCAGACCGACGGATAATTTGCCTTTGCCTACTGGAATACGATAAGCATAAGACACATTGGCATCTAAGCTGTTTGTAGGACCTACTTTGTCATTCACTACGCTGAAACCCACACCTACGCGTTCGTTTTTCAAAGGCGTGTGCATGGAAATAGATTGAGTTGTCGGCGCACCATCAATGCCCCACCATTGTGTACGATGTAAGAGATTAATAGCAGCATGGTCGCGACTCCCCGCATAAGCAGGATTGAAAATCAATGAGTTGAACATGTAGTTTGTAAACATTGGGTCTTGCTGCGCTTTCGCCGCTAATGCCCCCAACATTAGCAGAGTAACAAGTGTGATAGTTTTTCTCATTTTAAAAAAAAAGTTTAAAGTGATAAATTCACGGGTAGTAAAGCCGTTTTAGTCAAAAATTTTAATGTATCCTTTCGTTTTCGTTGCTCATTATTTAACATTTGTTATTCGTTCTATTGCAAACTACGTTCCAAAATAACGCATAACAAATTTCGAGTAATGAACGGCGATTAACGCATAATTTGTAAATAACCTGTTTTCAATATTTCCCCGTCGTCATCATTTCTAATCCAATAGAAATAAGTACCATCGGGTAAGTCTTTTCCATCCCATTTTCCGTCCCAATTGTTCTGATAATCCGTTGCTTTCAACACTTGATTACCCCAACGATTCATCACACAAACAGTATGGTTTGGATATTTTTGTAATCCTTCAATCAACCATGTATCATTTTTACCATCACCGTTGGGCGAAATACCATTGTAAACCAACAAACTATCTGGGCATTCAACCAAAATAACCACCGTCGCCACGCTACAAACCGAATCTATACAAACGCGGTATCTAAAACTATCTAAACCACATGCCGAATAGGCACGACTCGCTGTATAAGTCAAAATCCCTCGTTGGAAACTTATCGTATCTGCTATACCTTTTGTTGGCGGTGTTACAATCGTTAAACGTGTTGCCTGCCTTGACAAAGTATCATTCTGATAGACAAAAAGGTCTTTGGTCATGCCTCTCTTCAGCGTATCTATATCATTGACTGCAATGACTTTGATACCGATTGGATTGCGCACATTGACGATGATAAATGTCGTATCATACAAACCCGATGCCCGATTGTGAACCACCAAACACATGGTATCTCGTCCGACAGCCTGACCCTTTATGCTAACACATTTTGTCGTACGGTTAAGCACCATCAAAGCATGTAAACCATTTTTGCCCAAACAAGCATCAAATATCGTGTCTACCGCGCCGCGTATTTGCGAAATATCCACGCCACAGAATGTTGAATCTTTATTCAAATCTAAATTGATAACTACTGTGCTACTAACAGGCTTTGTTGTATCCGATGGCGTAACACGTATATAAAGTGTTGTCGTATCACACAATCCCGCAACATTACAAAGTATAAGGCAAGTTGTATCCCTCCCCTCAGTATTACCTACTATTTTTGCGCATTTTGTGACACTATCTAATGTCGTTGTCGCATGGCGATTGGCAGGTGTGGAACAGAATTTAATACTTATCACACGTGAACCGCTTAACTCCGTCGAATCGGGACAATACGTTTTCGACTGCCCTGCAACGACTGTTATCGAATCAATGCTCGGCTTTGGTAGTATGATTATACGTTCACTAACTGTAATACGCACCCTTGTTGTATCACAAAGTCTTGATGTACGGTTACAAACCACGATACAAGCCGTATCTACGCCAGCTTGCAAAGCTTTGATTTTCAAACATTTAGCAGCTGTTATTGCAACCGATGAACGAATGCCACTCGATTGTGAACAATAGTTATAAATCGTATCAACTGCACCTCTAATTTCAGATGTATCAATACCGCAATAAGTCAAACTATCGCCAACAACGAGCCGTACTGAATCCATTTTTAAAATGGGAACAACCGTATCTCGTGACACTTTTACAAACAAAGTGGTTGTATCACAAAAACCCGCATTATTACACAAAACCAAGCAGAAGGTATCTTGTCCCTTAGATATACCTTTCAAATTGATGCACTTTCTCTGCGTATCAAATGACACCACCGTATTATCATAAGGTGCTATCGAACAGAATGAAATAAAACGTATAGGCGAACCTCTTAATTCAGTCGAATCAGGGCAATAAGATTTAGTTTCTAATATTTTTAGTGAAATAGTATCAACACTTGGTATAGGTCGTGAAGTAGCCGGAACAACGATAATAAAGAGCTTTGTGGTGTCATTAACACCATTTCCACTCAAAACCATATTGATAGTGTCTCTTCCTATCACACCACCACGAATTGACACACAGGCATTAGATATGGGATTTAAAGCAGCATAGAGTGGATTGATATTATAAAATTGGCGAACGAAACCTGTCCCAACGCGGCTCGAATCAGCACAATATATTTTCGTTTCACCGACTTTGACGACAATAGAATCTGTCAAAAAACGCCCCCTCAGTGTAGGTATAGCCAGTGAGGTGATATACATATATGTCGTGTCACAACTGCCGAAAGCATCGCAAATTTCAATACATGCCGTATCTGTGCCAGGTGTAACACCCATATAATTGACGCAACGTGTCGTGGCATTCACCATAAAATCTATATTCGACCCTGATTGTGCTTCGCAAATATTGCGAATACGCGTGGCATTTGCTGGTGCATTAAATGTACATTTATCACGTGTCAAACCCACTGTAATCGTATCTATAAAAGTATGAATCGTCAACTGCGGCGTAGTGACATCAGATACGGCTGAAATATAAAAAATAGTCGTATCGCATACACCTATTGAATTACAGACACGGATACAAGCCGTATCTACCCCCTCAGTAATACCGCTATAAATAAGTGCTTTTCCTAAGCTGTCAACGATAAAATTGACATTAATGGGTGCCGTATTTTGACAAATATTGCCAAATAAATTAATCGTACCAATCGGAATGACGACATCAGTATTTGTATGCGCCTGTCCTACAACTATCGTATCTCTAATAATAGTTGTACGTGTCGGCGCATTAAAAGCTGTAACAATAAGCGTAGTCGTATCACAAAAACCGAATTGGTCACAAACCCGCAAACAAACAGTATCTGAACCTACTGAAGCACCCACATAGCGAATACAACCATTTGAAGGCGCGTCAAAAAGAATGTGAGTCGTGGGTTTTGCGCAAAAATTAATCAAATTGCCCGTTACGCCCAATAATTGAGAAGCATCAAAGCAAAAAGTTTGGCTTGCCCCCAAAGGAACTGTTTTGCGTATCACATCAGGCGTAATACAAGTTGTTATCAATTCTACCGTATCACGTAAGCCAGAAGTTGTTTTCTCAACAATAAATTCACGAATACCTACAGGTACAGTAAAGCGTAAACCTCTAAACTGAATTCCTGAATTATAGCATATTTCACTCCGACCACCACGTCCTGTTCCAATGATGTCTTGGCAACTGTATTGACGACCGTTTTTTGCAAATCCATAAATTGTCATAGAAACGGGCTCCAAACGCCAATCACCCAATGGGTCCCAACGACGCATCGAGTCAACTAAAACACCCAGACTGGCAAATGTCCCCGTAAATGTACGACCATTCACAGTCCACGATTCAAGTCGCCAAGGACCTTGTTCAAGACCTCGAAAAATATCTGTATAACCGTAGTTGTGAATCGTATCTGTGGTACAAGGCGTAAAAGTCGTACTGAATTGCCGACCATCAAGATAAAAACGAAGATTGTTAATACTGTCGTAAACGAAGCTGTCAATACAAACAGAAGCACCTGCATTGCAGTTAGCTGTGCGTGTAAAAACCGAGTCTTGATGAATAAAATTGGTTTGAGCCACCAAATTATTGAACAAGAATAAAAGTGTGCCGAAGAGTAAAAGTTTTTTCATCTATGCGAAATCGTTTTGAAGCTCTGTCGAAGAAACGAAGTAGGTAATTTATAAATAATGTTTTGTCAAAAATTCAATTCATTTAGTACCCCTCAGTAAACCTACGAAACAAGAACCTTGTATATGGTTTTCCTTAAATTAAAGTGAATGTGTTATTATTAAATGCCGAAAATCATGCCAAAAAGAACTTATATATGCTAATTAAATTCCAATTATGAAAAACATAAAATCGTTTATCACTGATAATCAATTGAAAATCAATAAGATATTTTGTTTGCTTATACAACATTATGTTATCTATTGTACAAGGCATTTGCCACCTTTGTGTGTTTGTTGTTAATATAAAAGAGAAGGTTGCTGATTGACGAAGTGTTTGGAAAGGGGGATTATAGATTAAAAGTTAAAGTGAAAATGTGTTTACTAAGATTTCCAAATTCAATGTCAAAAGCAGGAGATATATGTTCACAAAACACTTTCCAAAAAGCGTTCCAAAACAAGTTTTTGAAAGGCGTTTTAAAAAAAAAAATATAAATTATACATTATTTTAACAATAAGAATACGACAAAAGGAATCATACAAAAGTTAAAACATTGATTTACAATGAATTAAACAAGGTTATGCCTTTAACATAACACAATAAGCAAAATATTTTGAGAAAAGATAATTTTTTAGAAAAAGAAATCAAGAATAAACAACGTACCATAAATGACACTGGCTATGCCATTGGTCGTAAAAAAAGCTATATTGACTTTACTCAAATCATCCGACTTCACCAATGAATGTTGATAACCTAATAAACCGATAAAAATCGTTGCACCAACCCAATGAATAATACCAAAACCGACCCCCTCAGTATTGACTTGCCAAACGGCGGATAAAACGACAGCAGCACATATTATATGCAGTATATTCGACAATTGCAGAGCACCTCTCCTACCCAATCGAACAGGTATAGAATTGAGGTTCAATGACTTATCAAAATCCTCATCTTGCAAAGCATAGATGATGTCAAATCCCGAAACCCATAACAAAACGACCAATGAATAGTACAAAGGTAAACTATCAAAATGCCCTGTTACTGCAATATATGCCCCAATCGGAGCCAACGACAAGCCCAAACCCAGCACAAAATGGCATAAAAAAGTAAAGCGTTTTGTATAAGAATAGCCCAAAACGACCAATAAAGCCACCGGCGACAAGGCAAAACACAAGGGATTGATAAACCAAGTTGTCGCTATAAAAGCCACTGAATTGAGTATCACAAATGTCAATGCTGATTGTGCCGTAATAATTCCAGCAGGAATTTCTCTAACCACGGTTCGTGGATTCAAAGCGTCAATATCACGGTCGAGATACCGATTGAACGCCATGGCTGCACTTCTTGCAAAGACCATGCACAACAAAATGCACAATAATATGGTCAAATTGGGCGATTTACTTTCAATGTAATTGGCAAGGAAAAAACCAACCATTGCAAAAGGTAATGCAAAAACGGTATGGCTGAATTTGATGAGTGATAGGTAGTTCTTCATGAATCACTGATTGAGACTGATTTTTGGATTGTTTGGATTTGAATCGTAAGGACGCTTTGGAGCTATTTTAATCATTTTCCTTAGCATTTTCCTTAGCATTTTGTACTTTCTGAATCTCTTTCAAGAGCTTTAAGGACTTTTCAGAGACCCCCTCAGTATTAAACTCAACTTTATCCAAAATATCAACAAGGGTATTGATACGCGCATCGGTTTCAAAAAATTTATTCACAATCGCAATCCGTTTACCTTCGACAAGGCAATAACCCGATTGAAAACTCCCTTTTTCGTATCGAATAAGATAATCAAGCTCCTTGAAAAGTTCTTCTATTTTTTGAAGTGTATGTTTAGTGTAAGTCATTTTTTATAATGTATAGTGGATAGTAGATAGTGGATAGTGGCTAACGGATAATATTATCCATTATCAACTTTCTGTTATCCACTATCAATTATCTATTAATTAAACTTCTTTTTCAACAACATAAGCATTACGCGTAGGCGATTGCCGAGAAATCATTTCAGCTAAAAAACCTGTGACGAATAGCATCGTTCCCATTATCATCATTGTCAATGAAATATAAAAAAACGGGTTGCTTGTCACTAAAACTGTTGGCATACCGCTATAAAGCAGATATAATTTTGAAAAACCGACATAAGCGGATGCAATGAAACCGAAAAAGAACAAAACCAAGCCAAAAGTGCCAAAAAAGTGCATCGGACGACGACCAAATTTGCCAACAAATGCAATAGACATTAAATCCAACGGACCGTAGATAAAGCGGCTCAAACCAAATTTAGTAACACCATATTTACGGGCTTGATGCTGAACAACTTTTTCGCCAATTTTTGCAAAACCTGACCATTTGGCAATCGCAGGAATGTACCGGTGCATTTCGCCATAGACTTCAATGCTTTTTATGACCTCACTTTTATACGATTTCAAACCGCAATTGAAGTCATGTAAATTGGGAATACCGCTGATTTTGCGAGCTGCCCAATTGTACAACTTCGTCGGCAATGTTTTACTGAGGGGGTCGTAACGCTTTTGTTTCCAACCACTTACAAGGTCATAATTTTCTTCAATTATCATACGGTACAATTCAGGAATCTCGTCGGGCGAGTCCTGCAAATCCGCATCCATCGTAATAACGAC
>JAYTUR010000237.1:0-8841 GCA_043744475.1 Saprospiraceae bacterium
CTGAACGATAGTACCGCCACGGGTCAAGGTGTGAATGATATGAAAGGCGGCGATGTATTAATGATTGCCGCATTGAAATCTTTGCATAAACAAGGACTATTAGACGACGTGTCTATTACAATCTACATGACAGGAGATGAAGAAAACGCGGGACATCCAAGAGAAGTCAGTCGCGGAGACTTTATTGCGCGCGCCAAACAACACGATATTGCTTTGGGATATGAAACCGCGTCAAGTTTGGGTATAATTGCCACCGCCAGACGGGGTGCAAGTGATTGGAAATTGGAAGTTGAAGCCAAACAAGGACATTCTTCGGGCGTTTTTGGTGGTGCGGGCTATGGTGCTATCTATGAAGCCGCGCGAATTATCAATGAATTCAGAGAAAAATTGGGTCATGAAGAATATCTGACGTTTAATCCCGGACTTTTTATTGGTGGTTCGGAAGTCGCCTATAATAATGCCGCGCAAAAAGGAGAAGTTTCTGGCAAAACGAATATCATTTCTCCGAAAACAGTGGTTATTGGTGACTTGAGATTCCTATCTGAACAACAAAAAGAGAAGGCTCGCGCCGCCATGCGCGATATTGTTGCGCAAAATTTGCCTAATTCCAAGGCGACAATTACATTTAGAGACGGCATTCCGTCAATGCCACCGACTGAGGGGAATGAAAAATTAGTCAAAATGGTGAATCAAGTCAGTTTGGACTTAAATTACGGCGAAGTTAAGGCGGGTAATCCGGGTTCACGCGGGGCGGGTGATATTTCTTACGTCGCAGAGTACCTCGATTGCATTGATGGTTTGGGCGCATCTGGCAAAGGTGCGCACGCACCCGGCGAAACCATCAACTTAAACGAGTATCCAAAATTGATAAAGCGAACAGCTTTACTTATTTATCGGTTAACCCGTTGAGAAAAGAGGAATAATCCGAAATGAAAGATGAATTTATCTGTTGCGGATGGATATTTGTTTTTAGAATAACACGTTCGGGGAACTTTTGAAATTCCCCGAACGTAATAGAGGGGGGTAAACCACAGGTTTAGGCATTTTTTAAATATCCTAAACCTAAATAAAAAGTTGATGTGCATAATAAGCCCGTGAGGGCTGATACCGTTTATAGTATATATTGTGAAAAACATTTTCTAAGGTGCGTAGCACCGTCTCCCAAAGATGTTTAAATTGAAATAAAACAAAGGTGTCGGTGCTACGCACCTTAAAAAATATATTGGATTGATGATTTCTATAAACGGCATCAACCCTAAAGGGTCTTTTTCAACCATTTTCTTAAATTTTTTGTAGCGTTTACTGAGGGGGTAGTATAAAGTACAGGTTCAGGCAATTATTAAAATATCCGAAACCTTAATATTCTTACAATCAAACGCTATTCTTTCTTTCAAAATCGCTTTTACCTTTTAAAATTTCCCTATTCAACGTTTTATTTTTGTTATTTCAATAAACTAAACGATAATAAACCAACCTGCGAAAGGTTTAACCGTTGCACAATTCGGCGTTCCATCTTTCCCAACGCCATTTACGCGCGTTTCAAGGATAAATCCCGCATCTGAAATGAGTTTTTGCACCATTTCTTTTGAAATATCTCGCAAAGGAACTTTTAAACGCCGCTGCCAAACCGAATTTATTTGACCCGCAGAAGTACCAATGTCTAAATAAATGAAGCGGTTGAAGGGCGTTCCATAAATATTTTCGCCTAAAAAATCAGGTGTGGCATCCGTCACATCTTTTACTTCTGCGATACAGTCAAATATCAAATCGCCGCCATTGCCGACTTGCATTTGTAGGGTTTTATAAAGGTTGCCTTTCCCTTTTTGTAAGCCAAAAGCCACACCCACGGGTGAATTTTCAAGAATAATGCGACATTTTATGGTTTTTTTCATTGTTTTATATTGTATTAAATTAAATAATTCGGATAATCTACACGCCGATTTCATAAATCTGCAAAGCCCCCCCTCAGTATTTTTCCTTGAAACGAGAATTAACAACGGCTTACGCTTAATTTTGACCTAAAAGTAGGAAAATATGAAAACATTTAGAACAAATGGCGCAGTCGGTGCGCTATTAGACGAATACGAACGCGCTATTATGGACTTGCAAACCGTCATAAGCCCCCTCACGCCACATGAATTAACGCACATCGTTGATGCTGAAACCAACGATCCTGATTGTTTATCCATTCAAACCGTATTAACCCACGTCGTTCGTTCAGGATATGGCTATATTGTTTACATTAAAAAACATTTGGGCGAGGAATTAGATTTTTTTGAGCGTATAAAATTAGATTCCGTTGCACAATATCACAACGCCTTAGCAGTAATGTTCAAGTACAATGAACAGTTTTTTGAGGATTATCCCAATATCCCACTTGAGGAATTAGATAATGCCAAAAAATTAGTGACTTCATGGGGTCAATTATTTGATATTGAACAACTTATGGAACACGCCATTGTTCACATATTGCGACATCGGCGGCAAATAGAGAAGTTTATTATCCAATTAAGATGATTCGCCGCCCGAACCATTCAAATGTTTTTAACTTTTAAATAGTTAGAGCAAGAATGCGAACTTTTACTTTGCTTTGTCGGTTTAATCAACATAACAATTCAATATTTTCAAACCTTTTTAAAAATAAAAATAATTATGGCACTCTTCGGTTCATCCAATCCTTTTATGAAAGAGGAAAAATTTAAAGGAATACTCGATAATGAATTTGCAACAGAAACTAAAATGACAGTTTCGGGTGCGGTCAATAAGACATTAATTCTCACAGCTTTATTACTCATCACGGCTGCCGTAGGATATACGATGCCAAATGTGATGTTTCTTTGGGTCGGCGGCATAGGTGGTTTAGTTGCAGTATTAATTGCCAGTTTCAAACCACATTTATCGGGCTATTTAGCACCCGCTTATGCCCTTCTAGAAGGATTAGTCGTCGGCACTATATCCGCCATTTATGCCGCTGCATTTCAGGGCATCGTCATCAATGCATTCCTCAGCACCGTTGGTATATTAGTCGCGATGTTATTGATATATAAATCGGGCGTTATAGCCATCACCGAACGTTTTAGAATGGGCGTTTTTGCGGCGACAGCATCTATTGCGTTTGTGTATCTATTATCGTTTGCTTTATCCTTTTTTGGCATTGAAATACCCTATTTACACGAAAACAGTGGCATGGGTATTCTCATCAGTGTGGGTATTATCGTCGTCGCCACGTTAAATCTATTGCTTGATTTCGATAATATCGAAAAAGGCGAGATGTACGGAGCCCCTCAGTATATGGAGTGGTTTTCAGCGATGGGATTATTAGTGACGCTCGTTTGGTTATACTTAGAAATGCTGCGTTTATTGTCAAAAATTTCTCGTTCGCGTTAGAAAATAGGGCATTATTACAACAAAGAAGCTCTGTGGTTTTGTCCGCAGAGCTTCTTTTCATTTTGATGCTAAAAGCATACCCCTCAGTAAAACCATCTTTTTATATTGTTGAATGTTAAAATCATGACCAAAATAAACATTTAGAATGTGTTGAACATGAAAATGAAGAGTATTCATAAGCGTTTAGTTGTTTGTCTAAAGTATTTAAACTTTAGTTTTTTATTATTCGGTACGTCTTTGCAAGCACAAACCGATTCGACGAAACAATTGCCCACGGCAGAGGTGACTTCGCAGCGTTTGAACGCCTTTTCAATCGGACAAACGCGGCTTCAAAGTGATAGTTTGACCTTAAGTTTTTATAAAAACCGGCATTTATCTGATTATTTGCAAGCAGAGACTCCCCTCAGTATAAGAACCTACGGAACGGGTCTGGCGAGTGTTGCGGTGCGCGGCATGGCGGCAAATCATACCGCTATTTTGTGGAATGGTATCAATATTCAAAACCCTTTGAATGGGCTTAACGATATGGCTTTGCTGGATATCGGCTCGACCCAAAAGGTTGATGTTAAGTTGGGCGGCAATTCCGCGTTGTTTGGCTCAGGTGCAATCGGTGGTGTCGTGTATTTAGACAATGAAAAGCCTAAATCGGACGGTTTTCAAGCGCAATTAGGTTATGGATTAGGCAGTTATGGTTTCCGAAATGAACAATTAGAAGTCGGTTTTAATAATAAAAAAATTGGCAGCTCATTTCGAATCGCCCACCAAGCAGCAACAAACGATTTTTTGTTTAGAAACACCGCTGAAATTGGAAAACCTTTGCAACGTGCGACACATTCCGCTTATGATTTATGGAATATGACGGCAAATTTGTACTTTATGATAACGCCAAAAGACTATTTAAAGGTCAATTATTGGCAAAGCGACAACGATAGAGATATAACTCCAACCATGACAGCGCGAAATGACAACGCCACTTATAAAGATAAAGCGCAAAGAATGGTAGGGGAGTGGACGCATTTGTTTAATAAATCTTATTTTAAAATACGTCAGGCATATATTTTTGATAAAAATATTTATAATTCTGATGTTGTTCAAAACAGCCAGAATAATATCCGTTCTCTCATCAGTGAAGCGGATTGGAATATTCATTTTACACCTAAGCATACGTTGCGCGTTGGTGCAAATAGCACTTTTGACCAATCAAAAAGCAATAATTATCTGAATAACCATGAGCGAACTCGTTTGGCATTGTTTATCAATGATGCTTTAACAACGGATTTTATAACCTTAACCGCTAATATTCGTCAAGAATACTTGAATAAATTGCAACCTACGACCTTTTCATTGGGTTTTGAAAAGGAAATAAAGGCGTTTGGCGTTAAAGAAAAAGCGGCAGCAACAAATTATCCATTTTTACTGAGGGGGTCTCTTTCTCGTAACTATAATGTGCCGACATTCAATGATTTATATTGGGCAGAATTGGGCAATTTGAATTTAGAAACCGAACAAGGGTGGTCAAAAGAGGTGGGTATCAGTTACAAAAACCACAATAAACGTTCATCATTTCAAGCGCATCTTACTGCATTTGCCATTGATATGTCAAACCGCATTGTATGGCAACCGCAAACTGATGGTAGGTGGCGACCAACGAATATTAACCGCTTTTTGTCGCGTGGTATCGAGACGTGGACGCGTTATGAAGGGACAATTCGAGCATTTATTTATAAAATTAATGCCCAATATCAATACGTTCATGCGACAGACGGCAATGGCGGTGTGCAATTGTTTGTACCTTCACACAATGGCAGCGTGAGTGCATGGTTGACTTACAAAAAGGCTTATTTTTCATGGACGCAAACGGCTTCGAGCAAACGTTTTGGTACAACGGACAAGACCACGTGGACAAATCCGTTTACTTTGGCTGATGTGACGTTGGGATTGACCCCCTCAGTAAAATTGCGGTTTGGTCAATTGAATGCTTTGAAAACAGATATTCGTTTACAGGTAACGAATGTATTTAATACCGATTATCAAGTGATTCGTTTTTATCCAAATCCTAAGAGAATGGTGAGATTGGCGGTGGGTTTGGGGTTTTAAAGATAAATTGACCGACGACGAAGTTCAAAACTTCGTCGTCGGTTGCTCTTTATTTAATCGTTTTCAAACTGTTCAAAATGGCAATGCCATCTGTTTCAGCTTGATCGTCGCCATCTTCAAAAGTAATAACAATGAAGAAATTCGTTGCGTTTTTGGGATTAATCAATCCCGCAACCATGACTTGAATCCCGTCTTTGTAACCCAAAATGTATTCGCCTTTGAAGCCGTTGTAATCGAGCTCTTGATGCTCATCTTTTAACTCAAATTTGAGTTCTCTACCTAATTTACGTGTGGCTTTGTTCATATCAGCGAGTGTCACATCGCCGTCGTCAAAGACATACATAACCATGCTCATGCCAGTGCCATCACATTCAAATTCATTGTCCGTATTTTTTGTCACTTTGAAATCATCGGGTAGTTCGATGGACACTTTGTAGTAATCCCACTCAAATGCCTTTTGTGCGGAGAGGGTTGGAACGGATGAGAAACTAAGAAACATCACCCCAAGGGCGAATACGAAAGTTTTCATATTAGAATTGATTAAAAGTTAAGAAAAAATTGTTTGATTAAAAAAAAGAAGAAAGCATACTTCGCGCCACAAACACATAAATCAATCGCAAATAGCATGTTATTTTAGTTGTTTTGAAAACAATTTACACATCGATTGGGTTTGAAGTAGGAAATTTGATAAATGTGCCCCAAGTTATGCTGTATGCGCTTATAGTTGCAACGAAACGGCATTTTATTTATACATAAAAATGATTTCTCAAAATAATGCAACCGCAACCGCTACAAACGTTTGGGCGTTATCAGTCTTAATAATCAACCTATTCATATCTGAAAACAGCTAATTGGTAGTAATTAACACACTACTCTCTCACGTTGTTCTAATTTTGCGGCCGTTTAGCACTTTTAAAAAGAAATCAACCGAATTATTATGTTGAAAAAAATTCCGCTAAGTCTCCTTTTTACTTTATTCATTTGTGTGTTGTTGGCACAAGACAAATTCACCGTCAGTGGCTCTGTCAAAGATGCCAAAACGGGCGAAGAACTCATTGGTGCCAGCATCCGTTTGAAGGAAAAACCGTCCGTTGGAACGGTTACAAACGAATACGGCTTCTTTTCATTGACGCTTGATAAAGGCACTTACTCTTTATTGATTGATTTTATTGGCTATACGCAAGTAGAACGTGTCCTTGTGTTGGATAAAAATCAAAAATTGGACATTCCGATTGGTGAAATGGCTAAACAATTGGATGAAGTGGTCGTTTCGGCGCGCAAAGCAGATGCAAATATCCGCACAGCACAAATGGGCGTTGAACGAATTGATATTAAAGACGTAGCTAACATTCCCGTTCTTTTTGGCGAAAAGGATATTTTGAAAACGATACAGCTTTTGCCGGGCGTTAAGTCGGCTGGTGAAGGACAAAGTGGGTTTTTCGTGCGAGGCGGGGCGGTTGACCAAAACTTGATACTGCTTGACGAAGCACCAGTTTACAATGCCAACCATCTTTTAGGCTTTTTCTCTACGTTCAATTCTGATGCTATTAAAGATGCAACGCTTTTGAAGGGCAATGCCCCCCCTCAGTATGGCGGGCGTTTGTCGTCGGTTTTGGATATTAAGATGAATGAAGGCAATAATCAGAATTTTGGCGGTTCGGGGGGCATAGGTTTGATTTCTTCAAAGCTTAACCTCGAAGGTCCGATACAAAAAGATAAATCATCGTTCCTCGTCACGGGTCGGCGCACGTATGCCGATTTGTTTTTGAAGTTATCGTCGGATTCCTCCATCAATAACAATACCTTATATTTTTATGACCTCAATGCAAAGGTCAATTATAAGTTATCGGCAAACGACCGTTTGTTTTTGTCGGGCTATTTCGGTCGCGATAAATTGGGTTTTGGCGACCAATTTGGCATTAATTGGGGTAATACAACAGGTACAGCGCGTTGGAATCATGTTTGGAATGCCAAAACGTTTTCCAACACGTCGCTCATTTACAGTAATTATGATTATCAGATACAAATTACTTCGGGTGCAACGAATTTCAAAATCACTTCAGAAATTGAGGATTGGAATTTAAAACAAGAATTTCAATTTTTCCCCAATCCCTCAAATTCATGGCGGTTTGGCGTAAATGTGATTCATCATACCGTAACGCCGGGCAATGTGACCAATGCGAGTACGGATGGTTCGGGTATTAATATTGGTAATTTACAAAAACGCAAGTCCATTGAATCCGCCATTTATGCAGGTAATGAACAAGAATTGGGCGAAAAATGGAGTCTCAACTATGGTTTGCGGCTCTCCATGTTCAATGTTTTGGGCGGCAGTAAATATTACAATATTGATGCGAAAGGAAATGTCGTTGATACATTGAAATACACTTCGGGCGAGGTGGTTAAAACCTATTTGTACCTCGAACCCCGCGTGTCTTTGTCCTATATTTTGAACCCCTCAGTATCCATCAAAGCCGCTTATGCACGTAACACACAAAACATGCATTTATTGAGTAATTCTACAACGTCAAGTCCAACCGATAGATGGGTTTCGTCCAGTAATTTCATCAAACCAGAGATTGCCGACCAAGTATCCATTGGCTTTTTTAAGAATTTCGCAGACAATAAGTATGAATTTAGTGCCGAAACCTACTATAAAACCATGCAAAACCAAGTGGATTACCGCGACGGTGCTAATTTAAGAATCAATGATGTAGTTGAAACGGAACTGTTGTTTGGAAAAGGACGTGCGTATGGATTAGAATTATTATTGAAAAAGAAATCAGGCAAGTTTACGGGTTGGATTGCTTACACTTTGGCAAGAACCGAACGCCAAATTGATGGTGTGAACAAAGGGAGTTGGTATGCTGCACGACAAGACAAGACCCACGACATTGCGGTGGTAGGTATTTATCAACTCAATCCTAAATGGACTTTTGGCGCAACGTGGGTGTTCAAACAGGCAATGCTGTGACGTTTCCAAGCGGTAAATACACCGTTGCAGACCAGGTTTTGTGGTACTATACGGAGAGAAATGGTTACCGAATGCCTGCTTATCATCGTTTCGATGCGAGTGCGACGTTGCAATTGAAGAAAAGAAAATATTGGTCATCTGAATTGGCGTTCAGTATTTACAATGCTTACGGACGTGAAAACGCTTACACGATTGATTTCCAAACCAGTAAGACCGACCCGACGAAAACGGAGATTAAACAAACGTCTTTATTCAAGTGGATACCGTCTGTGTCTTATAATTTTAAGTTTTAACGTCCACCAACTTTCCAAAAGTTTAAAACTTTTGGAAAGTTATTCTTTAAACGAAAAAAATTTTATAAATAATTGATAATGAATCATTTA
>JAYTUR010000238.1:0-2285 GCA_043744475.1 Saprospiraceae bacterium
ATCAAATCGCTCAATGAAAAAGTCGATAAACTCTCTAAAAAATAGGGGCGATGAATGCGTTTGAGGAACATATTGAAGTCTTAAAAGCAAAACGGGCTAAAGCAACTTTGCAAGTGCAGTTATTGGGCAATTTTCAAATTTGGCTCGATGGCATTCCTGTGCCATCAAAAGAGTGGGGTAGGGACAAAACTGTTCAATTGTTTCAGTTTTTTGTCACAGCACGACATCGAAAGGCGTTGCACAAGGAGCAAATCATGGATAGGTTGTGGAATGAAGACGGTGACAGTGGCGATTCGGCGTTCAAAGTTGCTTTGCATGGCATCAATAAGATTTTAGAACCCAACAAAAAAAGCCATGCTGATGCCCATTATATCGTGCGTCAAGGCGTGACTTACCACATGAATTTTGATGATGTTTGGGTGGACGCTGATGCTTTGGAATCCTTTATCGCTTTGGGCAATCAAACCCTAAATGAACAGCCGAACATCGCACAATTGGCATATCGAGAAGCCATAGAATTGTATCAAGGCATATATTTACCGAATCGGCTTTATGAAGATTGGTCATCAGACGAGCGCGAACGCCTTCAAGTTCTTGCTTTGGGTGCAATTATTACGTTGGCTGAATTAATCGTACAGGAAAACCCGATGGAAAGCATTCGCCTTGCCCAAAAAGCCTTGCTTATAGATGCGGCATGGGAAGACGCTTACCGCATACAGATGGAAGCCTATTTCCTAAAAGGCAACCGACCCATGGCAATAAAAACCTATCAACAATGCGCCAAAGTGCTGGAAGAAGAGTTTGATATTGAACCGTTGCCGGAGACGAAACGGTTGTTGAAGCGGATTCGGGGGGAGGTATGATGATGACTCACTGCCTATTAATCGTCTGGTTTATCGGTTTCTACAAATATTAAGCAACTCTGTCGCTATGTTACGTTCCATAAAGAAATTGAACTAAGCACCCCTCAGTATAAGTGCCCTAAAAATGGCCCAAAAATTCTTATTAAAAAAAATTCTCCCTTTATCTCTGCTGTAACTCGCCTGTAACTTGCCTGTAACTCGGGCATCCTATCTTTGTGGCATCAATTAAGAAAATAGAATTTAATTCAATTTAAAAAATAATAAAAATGGCAACGCAGAATATCAATAAGAACATGTCTATCACAACGGCTTTGAAAAATCAAGCATCGGTTTTAAATACCGAAATGCTCAAAGCATCGAATGAGTTAATTGATAACTCTTTCAAAAACATCGAAAAATGGCAAGATTTAACAGCTAAGGTTTTGAAAACTGGTGTTAAGATGTTTGAAATTCAACAAGAAATGGCTTTCTCAACTTTGGAAACAATGATGGGTCAATACAAAGTTAACCGTAAAAGATTTAACAAACTTGTTGGTATCGCACCTAAAAAAGCACAACCAAAAGCTGATACTAAAATCGAAAGCGATTTGACCATTGATGAATTAATGGCAGAAACAGTTGCTAAACCCAAAAAGAAATAATTAGGAATCAGGAATTTTAAGTTTTCGTAATTCCTGATTAAGATAAGGGTTTTTAATCTTAGACAAATAATAAATACACATTTTAACAATAAAAGTATCATCCAAAATAAAAATATAAAAATATAAAAATGGAAAATAAAGGAAATAAAAGCAGCAAAAAAACAGACACTGTAACAACCACAACTGAACCTGTGAGTGGTTTAGATAAGTTAACAGCAACGGCTAAAACCATTAACAATGAAGTGGTAGAGACAGTCGAAAACATCGCCAGCGATATTATGACAAGTGGTAAAGAAGTGACGGCTGTGGCAACTAAAAATGTTAAAGAAGCCGTGAAAGCGGTGAACATGACAAAAAGCACTGAGAAAATCAAAAAAGCAGCCAAGAACGTTAACACAGAAGTAAAAAGTGCCGCTAAAAAAGTCAACGCTGATGTCAAAGACGTTGCTAAACAAGTTGTGAAAGACGTGAAAGCAAACAGCGAAACGGTGAAAACAATGGCGACTAAAACAGCGAAAGAGGTTTCTGAAAAAGTCCACATGACTGAAAATGTAAACAAAATCGTTGAAACAGCTAAGAAGGTGAACAGCCAAATCGTTGAAACAGCATCTGAATTGATGACGGAGGTGATGACGAACCGCAAACAATTGCAAGCCAATATGAATAAAAAAGCAGTTGAAACGATTGAAAACGTGAATATTACTGAGGGGGTTGCTACTTTTAAAAAAGCAGCCATTAAAGCAAATGAAGTGACTTTCGAAGCGGCAGAGAAATTGATTGA
>JAYTUR010000239.1:0-8824 GCA_043744475.1 Saprospiraceae bacterium
AATTTCCAATTTTTCTATCAAAAATAAGCTCAACCCTTAAAAAACGATTCAAAAGGCGATTTTTGAGCGCAGCGAAAAAGAGCCAGTAATATCTCCGAAATCACGTTATTTTAAGCAAATCTTCAGGCGTATCAATGCCGATTGTTTCTAAATGCGTTACTCTGACTCCGATAGCATAACCATTTTCGAGCCAGCGGAGTTGTTCGAGTGACTCCAATTGCTCTAAACGGCTGGGTTCAAGACGGGCGATTTCTTGTAAAGTTTGCATGCGATAGCCGTATAAACCAATATGTTTGAAAATTTCACCTTTGCTTGCCCATTTCGTTTGGGGGATATTTCTTAGGTTGGGAATAGGGCTGCGACTGAAATAAAGCGCACGACCATCGGCAGTAAAAACGGCTTTGACGATATTCGGATTTAGTATATCTTCTTGATTATCAAGGGCTTTTGCTAATGTTGCAATTTGGAAAATACCCCCCCTCAGTATTTCAACCACTTTCTCAATCTGTTCAGGGTCAATGAAAGGCTCGTCGCCTTGAATATTGACAACTGCATTGAAGGGTAGGGTGCGCGGGGCATCGAAAGCAAAAGATTGCGCCTCTTGACTAGATTGTGTCATAACCTCTGAATTGAGCATCGCCGCCACTTCTGCACAACGGTCAGTGCCGCTCTGATGTTCGACTGCTGACATCATGACGTTGCCGCCAAAGTTTTTCACATGGTCAAAAATACGTTCATCATCCGTTGCGACGACGACATGAGCCAAACTTTTAGCTTTTTGGGCTTGTTCATAGACGCGTTGAATCATGCTTTTACCTTTGATATTGACCAAAGGCTTGCCGGGAAAACGGGTTGAACTATAACGAGCAGGTATGATGCCGAGAACTTTCAATATTTAGTTATTCGTTAATTGATTATTAGAAAATCATTAATATGTGGTACAACGAGTTGTCTGACAATTTTAAAAAATTAAAGTCAATAGGACAGAATCTTTTGAAAAAGAAGTTGCTAAGCCTTATTTTTGTCTCAAACAAAATTTTTACTTGAAAAAGATAAAGACCGCTTGTTGAAAAATTACTATATATAAATCACTATTTATTTCTGAACTATGTACACTATAAATTATCACTCTTTCATTAAGTTTTGCCGCAAATTTCCCCCCCTCAGTATTGTTTTGCTTTTTTTAGTAAAAATCAATATAGGCTTTGCAACGGGGAATTCATCTAAATATTTGACGGCGAAAGATACGCTATTTATCAGCCTTGACGAGATGACGGGGGAAAAAATCTTTGAACATCATATTGAACCTAAACAAACTTTGTACTCGCTTGCCCGTTTTTATGGACTCAACGAGGAGGAGTTGTATCCCTACAATCCGGGCTTAAAAAGTAATGTCGTGGGTATCGGGCAGATTGTTCGCGTGCCTATTCCGAATGGGGCTATCAAGCGGTTTAAAGGGTCGGATTTTAATCAATCGGCTTATGCGCCTATTATGATTAAAGTGAAAAAAGGCGATAATTTGTTCAATATTTCAAGGAGAATGTTCCACATGCCTGTTGACAGTGTGTTGAAATGGAATAATTTATCAAATGCAAATATTCATCCTGGTCAACTATTACACATCGGTTGGATGAGTCTGGATGGTGTGACAGAAGAAATGCGCAATGCCAGAAGAGGCGCTTTAGATGTGCGTTCAAAGATGCTTAATGCTTATTTTGAAAAGCAAAAAAAGACTATTGAAGAGCGTGGTGCTGCCTCTTGGAATGCCAAAGGTAATTCAAAAACAGACCTATATTGTTTGCATAGAGCAGCAAAAGTCGGTTCAATTGTAGCCGTTACGAGTACTATGTCGAATCGAACGGTTTATGCCAAAGTGATTGGCAAAATTCCTCAAAATGCCTACGGTTCAGAAACGGTTGTCATTGTTGCCCCCTCAGTAGCTAAGTTGTTGGGCGCAAAAGATGAAAAATTTTTCGTAAAAATTCATTATGCTCAATGATGAATTGATATAAAAAAAGATAATTTTACGCTGTACGAAAAACTATCAATATATTTAACGTGAGTTCGGAGATACAATCACGCCCTGTTTCTCGCTTCGCTCGAAAGGCGTACGCGTAAGAAATCTATTGGGTTGAGCTTATTTTTGACAGAAAAATTGGAAATTTTTCTGTCAAAAATAAGCTCAACCCTTAAAAAATCATTCAAAAGGCGATTTTTGAGCGCAGCGAAAAAGAGCCAGTAATATCTCCGAACTCACGTTAAAATAGAAAAATACTGAGAGGGTCATTTTGACTTAAAATCCTCTGTCAAATCCCGCCACATTGTATGATAGTGGTAAATGCCTTGGTCTCTATTTGTGTATTCTATAATAAAGCTATCCGTTTTGATGGAATAATAGTGTAATTCGTTGACATTATCCGTTCCTTGCCATGTAAAAAAGAGGTTATTTTTATGGGCTAAAACCTTATTCATTTTCTCTTTTGCTAAATTAGGTGTCAAATTTTCAACCCATGCGCGTATAATGTTTTCTACTAAAATCTGTTGTTTCGGCGTCATTTCATTGAAAGAAACGCCTTTTTTTTCAGTCATAAATGGCTCTTTACCTGTTTGAGCCATGACATCGGCATCTTTTGGATGTGGACTTGTTATTGCCTTTTTCTTCAAACTAGGGCTTAATGAATTAAACAATTGATTACCAAAATCATTTTCTTCAAACATGATATGATAACCCGCATAAGGGCTCGTTGTAGTCAAAGCAGGATTGATACCGACAAACATCGGTGTACACGTCACACCCTTTGGTGAGTAGGTGAAATTGAGTGAAATATGATGCCCTTCAAACTTCCACGACCAAATTTTATCAACAGCAGGTGTCCCAAATACCTCGAACCAATAATTTTGATTGCCATAACGTTCTGCAATCGGGCTGTTCGCTTTTGTCAATCGTTCATGGATGCCCTCGTCGTATTGCATGATGAACATGAATTTTTGATACCCTTGTTGACTTAAAACCAAACGCAAAAGGCTGTGAACACTCATACGTTGGGCATCTGTCATATTTTTGAATGGAACGCCATGATGCGTCGCTTGACCTTCGGGCAGATTTGTCCATTTCAACCTCAAAGTATCATCAAAAGACCTTTGAGCCATCGTTTTTTGTACTGCTGTTAATGTTTCTAAAATAGCATTTGCCGCTTTTACGGAAGGCATTTGGTCAAAAGAAGATTGGCTGAAAAGTGTTATGGTATTGAAAATCAAAAGAATAGAGATGATGTGTATTTTCATGTTGTTTAAATTAATGAATAATTCAATTATGTTTTTTGTATTGTTTTTTTGAGGAAGCAAGTTAGTTCTTTTTTAGATGTTTTTACTGAGGGGGGGCTTTGAGAAAAAATTTAAGGTATCGTCAAAGTGTTAAATTTCTACGAGCATTATCAAAAAAAGCCTTGCAAACGGTCGTTTACAAGGCTTTTTTAAGTTTTTTACTGAGGGGGGTAAAAACAAGATTAACGCATCAGAGTCACATCACCCTCAATAATATCCTTTGTATTGTCAAAATATTCGACTTCGACGTAATAGACATATACACCTGGCAGAACATCACGTCCTTTGTGGCGACCATCCCAGCCGAAATTAGGGTCGTCGGTATTGAAATTGGCTTTTGCGAACATCAATTCACCCCAACGGTCAAAAATCTGAAAACGTGTGATGGATTTGACAACTTGACTGCCATTTATCACCAAAACATCGTTATAAGAGTCGTTATTAGGCGAAAAGGCAGTCGGGATGAAAATGGGTCGGCGTTTGTCAATCGAAACATTGACACGCCCGACCGTGCGGCAACCGTTTTGGTCGGTTAAAGTCGCTGTAAAAGTTGTACCACGTGTGGGTCGCACCCATTGTTCCCTACAAAAACTGCCTTTTGGACACTTCGTTGAGTCTGCCAACGGATTCCAAACGATGCTTTTAATCGTATCTGCATTTGTCAAAGCCTTCAGTAATAGGCTATCACCTAATTTGATGGTCGTATCAATGCCCAAAGAAACTGACAATTGCTTAGGTTGAGAAATTGAAAATAAAGTATCCAATAAACATCCCCCCGCATCTTGAATTGTGAGTTTGAAAGTACCGGCACATTGGTTTAAGAATATTTTTTTGGTTGTAAATACCTTGGAATCAAGAGAGTAGATATAAGGAGAAGTGCCGCCTTGTACGCTACTGATGCTAAAAGTGGCATCACATTCACCAAAACATGTCGGTTTTTTGATAGCGAGATTTACACCTGTAGGTCTTTGATTGTTTTTTATAACTTTGGCTGTATCAATGCCTGAACAAAAATTTCGGCTATTTTGGACGGTTAAGACATAAAAACCCGGTTCATCAACTACTGGGTTTAGCGTATTCGCTCCTGAAACAATATGTCCTGTTTGGGCATTCCAATTGTAAGTGATAATTGCACTTAAAGTTGAACCACGACCACTCAAAGCAACTGTCGGATTCGTACAATCCAATGAATCTGTTGCAATGGCTTTGGCAATTGGGCGAATCGTATCAATCGGCACAAAGGCGAATGAAGAGTCTTTACAACGGTTCGTAGTGTCCGTAATTGTCAATAAATAAAAGCCTGAAACTTTTACTTTGGGTGTCAAAGTCGTGGAATCACGTAAAAAACGACCGCCATTTGACGATTTCCAAGTAAAAGTATATTTGTTACCACGCGATGACGAAGAGGCATTAATGGTCACAATCGTATCTTTACAATTAATGGTTAGTGGTTTAACGATATTTACAATAGGGGCAGTTCGGTTTTCATAAACGGTAAAAGTATCTGTACCGACACAACCATTTTTTTGATTGATGACTGACAACGCATAACTGCCGCCAAAACGGGCTTCGGTCATCGGATTGTTATCAAAAGGAATATTATTAAAAAACCATAAATAATTGATTTTTCCAATTGGTGTAGAAAGAGAGCCATCTAATTGCACCGATTCCACGGCACACGTAAGGGTTTGTGTTACAGGTCTGATGATGGCGCGTGGTGTTGCTGTATCTACGAAAACGACAACCGTATCACGTGCAGAACAACCATTTGATGTGGCTGTTAGGATAAAAGTACCCGGTTGCGTAACATCTTGCTGTGGTACGTTGCCACCAATGCCGCCCGACCATTGAACAGTTACGTTAGTACTTGTTGATGTATTTGAACCTCCAATACGCACTTGCGGTTTGTTGCAACGGATTGTATCATCTGCCCCTGCGTCGGCAACGGGCGTAAATTTGACTTCAATGCTGACAAAAGCAGTATCATTTGGACACGGCGAACCTGCTAGGGGCTTGACAGTATAAGCAAACCGATAAAATCCTGTAGCTTGATTGCGCGTTCTAAAACGACCTGTTGCGGCTGTAAATGCACCACCCGTTGAAGGCACACTTGATACTTCCGTCCATGTGCCGCCCGCTGTTGCATTAGTCAAAAGGGTTGATAATGTAATAGTTGTGTCTAAACTACTACAAATACTGAGGGGGGGTGTTTTAGGTATTCCTGCAAAAACAGGTTGGAATATTCTAACTATTACTTGTTTTGTGAGTGTTGTATCGGTACAACCAAATGAGTCGCGCACTGAAAAAAGCCGATACGTGGTGTTGCGTGAAGGGCAAATACGCGCAAGGGAACCATCTGTGATAAGGTTAAAAGAGGTATCCCTTGTTGTTGAGTCAGTCACTCTAATTCCAACGTTAAAAGGCGACTTACCCGTCATATTGAAACGAATATTGGTACAAGTGCCAACGCAGAGGTTAGAATCTGAAACCGCTATGGTTGCTGTCGGTCTTTTATGGAATACAACGGGAACCCCTGGGCTAAAACTGAAACAAGGATCGGTCAATTTGACTTGACGCGTACTGTCATCACCTGCAATCGCTGATATATAATAAGTTGTTTCGAAAAGCATCCCTGCTTGATACGCAAAACGAGGTGCATTGCTGCGTGCGAAAACGCCTGAACGTGGGTCGCCACGATGCAAAACGAATTGTAATGTGTCATTGCCATCATTAACATAGCCGCCTTGATAGGTCGCCCTTGCTGTATCGCCTTGACAAATGGACAATGCGGTTGATACGTCCATGATACCTGCGCGTGTCGTGCAATTTGTACAGCCTTGAGTCACAGAAATCGGTGGTGTAGGTGAACACATATTGGCATCTTTGATGTCAAAAGCATTCGTTCCTAAAGTTAACGCATTTGAAGTAAAAAAACCGCCTGCACCAACTGTACCCGCAACCGTATTTGTTCCTGCAAAAACCACTTGATAAGGTGCTGTACCACCTGTAATATTAAACTTTACAAAGTAATTTGTGCGTGCCACATTACAACTATCCTTCAAATTGCTTGATTGAGGTATCGAATTAAACGTATAATCAACGGTATCCGCTTTCGTACAGCCGTTCAAAGTTTCTCGCCAAATCAATTTGTACAAACCTGTTTGCGTTACTTGAATATTAGAATTTATCGCATTGGCATTTGTAAAAATAACTCCTCCTATATTTGATGCTGCACTAAACCACGAACCATTTGCGGTGCTGTTTGTCGCATTCATAGTGGATGTTAGACCACAAGTTGCACGGTCAACACCTGCATTTAAGTTTGGAAAATTGAGCATTAAAACCGTTAAACGACGAGCTGGACTTGTACCACAAGCATTTGTTGCAACTACAACAACTGTATCTCCTGACGTTGCTTGAAACCAGTCAATAGTAACAGTTGTCGTGCCTTGTCCTGAAAATATCGTTCCGCCATTGCGTGTCAAAGACCAAGTATAAATCGTTGCGTTTGGCACTGCGGGAATGGTTAAAGTGGTTCTTGCGCCTTGGCAAACGGTTGTATCTGTTTTGCCACTGATTAAACTGGGTTGTACAGGCGCACCGTTGCCACCTAAGCCTGTAACAGTTACACGAACCGTATCGAGGAAAATGCGGCTGCCGAAAGCGGGTTGCCCAAGGCGGTAAACGGAATCACGAACCACTACGGTATAAATTCCCGTCTGTGTCACTGTTAAATTGTTTTGCTGATTGTTCAAATTACTGAGGGGGTCGCCCGCTTGTGCTTGGAAAAACCATTGATAAGTTTCTCTATGCCCAATAATTGTACAGGTATCCGATTGATTGACTTGCAAAGTGACTGAATTGCAATTTAAAACAGGCGCTGCAGGTGTAATCGTATTGGTTTGTTTCGCATTAAAAATCGTCAAATTGATGATAGAATCGCAACCCGTTGAGGCACCGCCACTACAAACAATTACATCAGGTTTAGAACAAGTCGCTGCGGGAATTGAAACAGTTTTACCGCATATTGCTTTAGTTTCAGAAGGCTTCAAAAAGATGTTTTGATTGGCTGTTCTTTCTGCATATTTAACAACTATCACATTAAAAGTCGTGTCACAACCGCCTGAACCTGTTTTATTTATCGTAAATGGTGTTGATTGGTCACTATTGGGTGGAAGGAAATTGTCTTCAATATTGCCGTTAGGCAAAGTATAAGTTTGCCCCGGGCAGAGATAAGCCGTTGGTAATGTAATAGCTGTATTAGTCGTGATGGTAATATCTATACATCGTGGCGTGCCAGAAACAGTACAATCGTTCATATAACTCACGCAAACCCTTGCTGTGCCATTTGCGGGAAAAGAGGTCACTGTATATAAGCTATCGGGGCGCACAAAACTGTTAGTTATACCGTTTATGGTGATATCAAACTTGTAATCACTGGCATTAATGTTTTTCGGTACACTGTAAGTCACATTAGTTGCATTGGCACAAACGCTTGTTGCACCATAGACTACTGAGGGGGTCGGTAAAGCCTGATTCGTCGCACGAATGGGTGCGCCAACGTTTAAAATTTGATAAGAACAAGCCTGTCCGCCATATCCATCAACGAGTATATAATACGTCCTACCCGCCACTAAACCCGATGCATTTACGGTCGCCACGGGCTGTCCACCATTTGCGTTTATACAATTCGATTTTAGGATAAAAGTCGTCGAATCCGTACAATCTGTAGCCTCAAACACGGCAGCTTGAACGCCATTCCCATTACAACCCACAGCATTGTTGGCGTTGAAAGTAAACGAATGAGCTGCTGCATCTGCGACAAACTTAAACCAACTTGGGCTTTCCAATGAGCCACAAAAATCTGCTGGTTTTAAGTATTTACGACCTGTAACAGGCGTTGTCACGGTACTGCAAAAGCCATCTAATTGGTCATTATTGCAAAATGTCGGTGCTGTGCACGGATTATCTGAGGGGTTTGGTCGGTTGCATTGCGCAAGCAAGTGTGTACCGATAAAAGCCCAGAAAGAGAAAAGGAGAATAAAACTTTTCTTCATATTTTGATAGGTCAAATTGATTTCAAAATTTATACAACCAAATTCCAATCCATTATTAGCAAAAAAGTGTGTTAAATAGCTTTTTTTGCTTGATTTTAGAATTTATAAATTTTGAATTTTTGAAATCAGTTTATTATGCTTTGAAAACCGCGTAAAGTTAGATAATTGAAACTAAACGAGAAGTTTGGTTATAGATTTAGTAAAAAAACCTCTTTTTATCCTTGTGTCAAGGGATTTATACTGAGGGGGTATAAAAAGTAGATTTCTAAAAGTATAGAAACGCTGTTTAGGGCATACAAATTTTTCAATTTTATGAAAATGTTAAAAAAACGTCATTTAGAGATAAGCAGATTTCTTTGTTCAAGTGATATTGCTGTTAGTTTCACTTTTGATTTCGCCAATTGCTTTTACGGTTTTAGCCCTAAGCATCTCCCAATCGGCAT
>JAYTUR010000240.1:0-8819 GCA_043744475.1 Saprospiraceae bacterium
AATCAAGGCGATTTTCTTACCGTTTGGTTCAAAAGGACCTTGTGGCATCAGCGATTTGACTTCGCCCTTATTATCCGCAGCCACCCTTTTGAGGCGGCAAATGGCGACAGGCTCTTGTTCAAGTCGTCCACGTCGACAAGCAGGTTCACAAGGACGGTCACAGGTTCGGCCCAGAACGCCGGGGAATACATTGGATTCCCAGTTGACCATATACGCCTCTGTATAGCGTTCCGCCGCAATGAGCCGAATGTATTCGGGCACGGGCGTATGCGCAGGACAGGCGTGTTGACAGTCAACAACCTTGTGAAAATATTCTGGATTTTGAATGTTGGTAGGTTTCACTGAAAAAATGTTTGATAAAAATAAAGGATGTGAAATTTAGTGGACGTAAAAATACATAAAATGACTACACAGACTAAGTTTTACGTGCTTTTTTGACATTAGAAAACAATGAAGTTGAACGCAACAAAGAAATTTTAACCTCGGTGAGTATGTTTTCAGGTTTTATAGGCATTGGTATTCCATATTATATATTGAACCAACTATCCAGTTTCAATGAAAATATGGTTATTTATAGCCATTTATTGGACAGGGATATGGATTAGTATAGCAGAAAAGGGAAATCTTTAAGATTCCCCTTTTCTCCCCCCCCTCAGTAAAAAGAGGAAATTTACCCTTGAAATTGAAGAAAAGTATCCTTTATTTATACCGTTTCCCTTTCTTAAACACCATGTCCACCCGTTGCAAAAGATTGATGTACCGCAACACATCGCCACGCACAGCAATAATATCTGCTTGTTTGCCTTCTGCAATAGTCCCTACTTTATCTTCAACACCTTGAAAAACAGCGGGCCAATACGTGGCTGATTTGATGGCAAGTAGAGGGTCAACGCCCATTTCACGCACCCAAATATCGAGTTCATTCCATGTGCTTTGGCTGTGAAATTTCATCGGAATACCCGAATCTGTGCCGATTAGCATCACCACACCGCTTTCTTTGAGTTGTTGAAATTTTCTTTTCAAGGTCGGCTTGCGATAAGCCGTTACTTGAAAATAACTCAAACGCGAAGGAAAACGCAGACTTTCTTGAATATCTTTTACAATTGAATCAGGCAAACCCACTTTCCACGATGGATTGTCGAGCATTTCAGGGTTGTCGCGCACATAATCGTAATTGAACAAACCTTCAATTGTTGGCGTCCAAAACAGCTTAGTATTGGAGTTTGCTGTGCGTTCACGTATCATATTGATGATATCTTCGGGATATTCAGGTGCCATAGCCAAACCTGTATGCTCAAAACAATCTGCACCCGCTTTCAAAGCACGCCGAATTTCTTCTGGACGATGGCTGTGCGCCACAACTTTCAGCTTCCATTTATGCGCTTCGTCCACGACGGCCAGCACTTCATCCATCTCCATAAGGTCTTGATCAATCAATTTAATACAGTCCACCCCAGCTTTAGCGAGTTTTTGAACTTTGGCACGCGCATCAGCTACCCCTTTTACGCCCCAACGAAACGCCTCCGTTCCCGGATAAGATTCGTGCTGAATAAAAGGTCCTGACATATACATCGTTGGTCCATCAAGTGTGCCTTTATTGATGGCATTGCGCACATTGATGGAGGCTTCCAAAGGCGCACCCAAATCGCGCGCACTGGTGACACCTGCCAACAACAACTGTTTGGCAGAGGCGGGCATAATAACCGATTCAAGCACAGGTAAATAGGTTTTGTCCCAATGTGTATAGTCTGAATGTCCATTTATCATCAAATGAACGTGCATATCCCACAATCCAGGCAGCACAGACATCCCCTCAGTAGAAACGACTTCTGCATCTTTTGGAATGTCAATCGCACCGACTTGACCAATTTTGACGATTTTATCGCCTTCAATAAGGATAACAGAGTTCCGCAATGGCGTTCCGCCGTAGCCATCTATCAAAGTGCCGCCGACAAGGGCTTTTTTGTTTTGACCAAATAAACTCGAAACGAGTAAAAGGAGAGCAAAGGCTAATGTTGTGTTTTTCATTTTAGAAATGGATTGTTATTTTCGTGAATAAGGCTTTTGATACAGTCAATCTCCCACAAAAATAGTAAATCCATTCGTTTTCCAAACATCAATCCAACTTAAAAGCATTAACATTAGGGCATGAAGGATTCCGTCTTTTCGTTTTTTGGAAAAAACACCGTAAAAGCAAAAGAAGCGAACATGAGGAAAAAGCCCGTCGTTGCTAATATATTGGTTCGGTGCATTTTTAGATATTCTTCCTGCGAATAATAAGTGATTTGTCCATGATTATTGGTTTGATATTGCCCATTGACTAATTCAGGATCCATTATGCCGCCAGTCATCCATAAAAACATGCTGTACAAACCGTAAGCATAAAATAGGCATGTCAATACAAACAACCATTGTGGCGGGTTGCCCATAATGATTTTTAATCGCTCCGTAAGTGAAAGGGTTTTAATTTCTTCTTCTTTCAATGTTACGACATGGGTCTTATTTAGATAAAAAATCATTAAGCCCCATAGCGGAAATATCATCAGAAAAGCCTGTACAAAGGAAATCTGTATAGGTGCAGTTTGATTTAGTAAAATGGGAACATGTGCGACCATTAAAAGGGCGAGAACAATTGAGGCATAAATGAAGCCTATCTTTTGCATCAGTTGTGTTGTCATTGGTTAATACTTTGGTTATTACTATATTTGAATATCAGCATAATGTCATTAAACTGCTCTGTCATACTTGCAACAGACACCATCAAAAATAAGTTCAAATAGGAAATAGGTGATTGATACCTAAAAATACTGAGGGGTCTATTTTAAGTAGTCGTGAGTATTAAATAATGAGTATTGAAAAGCCTTATACAATGATTATCAGCGAGTTATAAATCTCAATATATCCGGGTATTTACTCAATACGATTTAAATAGAAAGAGGCTATCTCAAAACGTCCTTTCGTTTTTAAAACAGCCTCTCAATCCGATACATAAACCGCATTATGCTTTTTGAACATTCACGGCGTTCATGCCTTTTTTACCGCGTGCGGTTTCATAAGTCACGGCATCACCCTCTTTAACCTTATCAATAAGCCCAGACACATGGACGAAAATCTCCTCACCTGTATTCGAATCTACGATAAAACCGAATCCTTTTGCTTCATTAAAAAACTTAACAGTACCCTTATACATTTTCAATTATTTTATAAAAAAGATGACAGACAAAATTGTCTATGCAAAGCTAATAGTTGTGTTTGTTTTTTATTAAAAATAATGAAAAAAATCTTAAATTGTCTTAAAAAGCTTCAAAAAAGCGATTTTTACTGAGGGGGGCTGTTAATGTTTTTTTTGTCATTTTAAACGAATTGAAAGAACCTGAATTGGCTGTTTTTAGGCTTCTTTCTAAAAAAACAAATGGCATACTTATATGATCTTACATTCCTTTATATGACTATAGTTCAAAAAAAAACGACTTTTTGAACCATATAAGTCATACAAGGAATGTAAGGCGGAATTTTATTCATCTAATTCTTACAAAAATAGATGGGCTTTATAATATATACGCCCCCGCAGTATTTCAGTTCAAACTGACATTTCGTCAGTCATTCCTTAGTCAAACAGACATCTTTTCCTTTGAAAAATAAGAAAATGACAAAAACTGTCATTCTGCACCTTTTTTATGGCATGGCACTGCCTTTGCTTAATAGAAGTGTTTTCAAAGCAGAAAAAACATTTATTCAAAAAAAAATAACTAATAACTAAATAAAGAATCATAAAGTTATGGGCAAAATTATAGGTATAGACTTAGGAACAACCAACTCATGTGTTGCTGTTATGGAAGGCAACGAACCCGTTGTCATTGCAAATGAGGAAGGACGCAGAACGACTCCCTCAGTCGTGGCGTTCATGCCAAATGGCGAACGCAAAGTTGGCGACCCTGCAAAACGTCAAGCGATTACGAATCCTGCAAAAACAGTGGCTTCAATCAAACGTTTCATGGGTCACCGTTATAGCGAATTGCAAAGCAATCACGAAATTGAACGCGCTTCTTACAAAGTGGTGCGTGGCGATAACGACACAGTGCGCGTCGGCATTGACGACCGCAATTATACGGCGCAAGAAATCAGCGCAATGGTGTTGCAAAAAATGAAAAAAGTAGCTGAAGACTTTTTGGGTCAAGGCGTTACGGAAGCGGTTATTACTGTTCCAGCTTATTTCAATGACTCACAACGTCAAGCGACGAAAGAAGCGGGTGAAATCGCTGGTTTGACCGTCAAACGTATCATCAACGAACCAACGGCTGCTGCTTTAGCGTATGGTATGGACAAGCGTAGCCGCGATATGAAAATCGCTGTGTATGACTTAGGTGGCGGTACTTTCGATATTTCGGTTTTGGAACTCGGTGGTGGCGTTTTTGAAGTAAAATCAACCAATGGTGATACGCACTTAGGTGGTGATGACTTCGATTATGTCTTGATTGACTGGATGGCTGCGGAATTCAAATCACAAGAAGCGATTGACTTGAAAAAAGACCCAATGGCTTTGCAACGCTTGAAAGATGCGGCTGAAAAAGCAAAAATCGAATTGTCGGCTTCTGCTGAAACTGAAATCAACTTGCCTTATATCACGGCTGTTGACGGAGTACCAAAGCACTTGGTGATGAAATTGACACGTGCTAAATTCGAGCAATTGGCAGATAACCTCGTTCAACGCACCCTTGAGCCTTGCCGTTTGGCATTGAAAGACGCTGGTTTGAAGGCGAGTGATATTGACGAAGTTATCCTTGTGGGTGGTTCGACACGTATCCCTAAAATCCAGGAAGTGGTTGAGCAGTTTTTTGGCAAAAAGCCGAATAAAAGTGTCAATCCTGATGAAGTTGTTGCGATTGGTGCAGCGATTCAAGGTGGTGTCTTGACGGGTGAAGTGAAAGACGTATTGCTTTTGGACGTAACGCCGTTGTCACTTGGTATTGAAGTCATGGGTGGTATGTATGATGTCGTTATTGAATCAAATACAACGATTCCGTCTAAAAAATCAAAAGTTTATTCAACAGCAGCGGACAATCAACCATCGGTTGAAATCCATGTGTTACAGGGCGAACGCCCGATGGCACGCGACAACCGTCCGATTGGTCGTTTCGTACTCGATGGCATTCCACCTTCACCGCGCGGTGTGCCACAAGTGGAAGTCACTTTTGACATTGACGCAAACGGTATCATCAACGTAACAGCACAAGATAAAGGTACTGGTAAACAACAAACTGTTCGCATAGAAGCAGGCACTGGTTTATCGAAAGAGGAAATCGCTCGTATGAAGCAAGAAGCTGAAATCAATGCTGATGCTGACCGTAAAGCACGTGAAACAGCAGAGAAGTTGAATCAAGCCGATAGCCTTGTTTTCCAAACGGAAAAACAATTGGTTGAATACGGCGATAAAATTCCTGCGGAGAAAAAAGGTGCGATTGAAACGGCTGTAGCTGACCTCAAAACGGCGCTTCAAGCACAGGACGAGGCAGGTATTGATACGGCAATGGCTGTACTCAATACGGCATGGCAAGCAGCAAGTCAAGACATGTATAATGCGACACAACAATCAGATGCGGCACAAAATGGCGCACATACTGAGGGGTCGTCTGATACAGGTACAGGCAGCGATAGCACAGTTGAAGATGCGACTTACGAAGAAGTAAAATAATATTCTGTATTTACAAATGCGTTAATTAATGCAAAACAATGATTTAACAAATTTGCAGTACAAAAAAATAAAGCCCTCGATGCAGTTTGTATCGGGGGCTTTTTTTTACGTCTATTCATCTACATTTCAAATTCAAAAAATATTTATGAAAAAACATATTTTTAATTTTATTATGATATAATCTAAATCTGAAATCCTGTTAAAAAATTGCACACTTAGCGAAAATTCACTAATTTCACGTTTGCAAAAAATAAAATTTTTAGAACTAACGCACAAAGAGTATGAAATTTCCTTTACTACAACTGTTCTTGAAAAGACTTTCAGTTTTTTCACTTTTATGTCTATTTTCCCAAATCGCTGTTTCTCAGACAGTTGTTAAAGGAAAAATCATTGACGCTGGCACAGGCGAGGAATTAGTTGGGACAACCGTCGTCATCAAAGGAACGACTGTTGGCGCACAAACTGATTTTGATGGGGTATTCCAATTCACCACAGCTCAGAAACCGCCGTTTACGCTTCAAATTTCTTTTATTGGTTACGAAAACCTTGAATTACCCGTTACAGACGGAACAAAGTTCCCCCTCAGTATTAGGCTTGGAAATGAGGCTCGAACAATTGATGTCGTCGAAATCAAAGGACAACGCATCAGCGAAAAGCAAAAATCAAGTCCACTGACCGTCGAAACTATGGACAAATTAGCCATCAAACAAACAGCTTCTTTGAGTTTTTATGAAGGCATGGGCGCACTGAAAGGTGTGGATATGACGACTGCGAGTATTGGTTTTACTATTATAAATACACGCGGTTTCAACTCCACAAGCCCTGTTCGTTCGCTTCAAATCATTGACGGCGTTGACAATCAAGCACCTGGCTTGAACTTCTCTCTGGGTAACTTTTTGGGCTCATCAGAATTGGACGTTTTGAAAGCGGATTTGATTGTTGGTGCAAGTTCAGCATTTTACGGTCCGAATGCGTTTAACGGTGTTTTATCAATGGAAACTAAAAATCCTTTTTTTCAAAAAGGATTGGCGGCTCAGGTAAAAGCTGGTGAACGTGGCTTGTTGGAAACCTCTATTCGCTACGCTGATGCTGTTAAAAATAGTAAAGGAGAGAGTTGGTTTGCCTACAAATTCAATTTTCACCGGATGCAAGCTTATGACTGGGTGGCAGACAATTATGACGCCGTTTCTGGTACAAAAACAGGACCTAAGAATCCGGGTGGTTACGATGCCGTCAACCGTTATGGTGATGAGCGTGAACCAACTTATGACTATACATTAACCAATCAAAGACAGCCTTGGAACTATGTCGGTCTGGGTCAATTTCATAGAAAAGGTTATAATGAAGTGGATTTGGTAGATTATAACACCAAAAACGTTAAAGCGAATGCCGCTTTTCATTTCCGTTTGAAGCCAACAGAACAAGAGAATTCGCCTGAATTTATCGTTTCTTCCAGTTTTGGTAGTGGTACAACGGTCTATCAAGGTGACAACCGTTTTAGTTTGAGAAATATTCTGTTTTTCCAAAACCGCTTAGAATTGCGCAAACGCGATAAATATTTCTTCCGTGTTTATGCCACACATGAAGACGCAGGCGATTCTTATGACCCGTATTTTACGGCTCTTTTATTGCAACAAAAAAATAAGTCAAACAATACATGGCGTGATGACTATACACGTTATTGGGCGCAACAAATTGACTCGGCTGCTTATAACCGTGGCTATCCGCAACTCCAAATTGTTGTCAACCCTGATGGTTCTATCAAAGGGGTCTTCGATAGAGACAAAGCTGCGTCTTGGTTAGCCAATAATCAAGACCTCCTCTTCCAATGGCATGGTAGAGCAACACAATATGCCAATACTTTCCAAACGCCTAATGCTGACTACGCTGTTGGTACACAACGTTTTACAGATGAATTTAATCGTATTGTTACTACAAAATCGAATAAAAGAGAAATCGCAAATGGTGGCACAGGTTTTTATGACAAATCAGCACTCTATCATGCGCATGGCGAATATCATTTCAAACCCAAAGGGCTAAATGACTGGACTGTAGGCGCAAATACACGTCTTTATACACCGCTTTCACAAGGCACAATTTTCATTGACACAGGTAGTCGGAAAATAACCAATTTCGAATATGGCGTTTATACAGGTATTGAAAAGCGTTTTTCATCAGACAAGTTCAAGTTCAATGCTACTATTCGTATGGATAAAAATCAGAACTTCAATTACTTGTTCTCTCCTGCCGCTTCGCTTGTTTGGCAGCCTGATGCCACAAATTTTCTGCGGTTAAGCTTCGCATCGGCTATTCGGAATCCAACTTTGAATGACCAATATTTGAACTTGAATGTCGGCCGGGCTATTTTGGCGGGTAATGTGAGTGGTTTTGATAAATTGATTAGTGTTGATGATTTTGTCACATATATTGACAGCAGCTTCAATCCAAAATTCCGCAGATATTTCAGCGTTCCAGCTATTCGTCCAGAAAAAGTCAAATCCTTAGAAATCGGTTATCGGACAACTTTATTCGACAATACTTTTGTTGATATGAGCTATTATTTTAGTTTTTACAATGATTTCATCGGATATCAATTGGGCATAAGATCTGACTTCGATGCAACATCAGGTATCCCTCAAAATATTCAAGTTTATCGTGTCGCTGCAAACGCCGCCAGTCAAGTGACTACGCAAGGCTTTTCGATTGGTTTTAATCACTATTTTGCAAAATATTTTCAATTGGCAGGGAACTATTCTTGGAACATCTTGAATACCAAAACCAACGACCCAATCATTCCCGCATTCAATACGCCACCTCACAAGTTCAATATCAGTATTTCAGGACGTGACGTAAAGATTGCGAATACCTATAATTTCAGTTTCAATATCAACTACAAGTGGATAAATGGCTTTACGTTTGAAGGTTCGCCACAATTTACAGGCTCCATTCCAACTTACGATTTATTAGATGCGCAGGTCAGCTATGTATTTCCAAAAGCCAATACAACTTTGAAAATTGGCGCATCAAATGTCTTGGATAAAAGACAATTCCAGACTTATGGCGGTCCACGCATTGGACGTATGGCTTATATATCCTTGCTCTATGATTTCACAAAAAAATTGTAACA
>JAYTUR010000241.1:0-2280 GCA_043744475.1 Saprospiraceae bacterium
GCTTTTTTAATTTTTTCAAAAAGATTGATATAATAAATATACGCCAAATATACGCCAAAACGGGCAGACTTCGGTAACTGCAAAATACCTGCATATCCCGCATCAAAATCGGCTTTTATGTCCGCTTCAATTATGCGTTTTTGTTCATTGTCAAAACGTTGAAAATCAACACCTGGGAAATAAACACGACCACGTTCATCAAAATCACTTTTCATATCGCGCAAGAAATTTATCTTCTGAAAAGCCGAACCCAAAGCACACGCGCCCTGCCTAAGTCTTTGATAATCAGTATCATCTCCCTCAGTAAAAACTCGCAAACACATCAATCCAACGACCTCCGCAGAGCCATAAATGTACTGTTTATAAAGTGCGTCATGGTATTTTGAGAAGTGCAAATCCATCTCCATCGAATCCAAAAAAGAATCAATGAGCTCACGTTCAATATTGTATTTATGCACCACTTCTTGAAACGATTGCAAGACAGGATTCAAAGAAATGCGCTCTTCGATAGCTCGATACGTTTCCTCTCTGAAACGACGCAACAAGGTATCTTTATCATGCTCATGGAACGTGTCCACGATTTCGTCCGCAAAACGGACAAAACCATAAATGGCATAAATGGGCATTCTCAATTTTTTATCGAAGGCACGAATACCCATTGAAAACGAGGTCGAGTAACGTTTCGTTATGTGTGCGCTGCACTCTTGGCAGACTTTGCGGTATAGGCTAAATTGGTTCATAGTTAGGTTGAGCGATATTTATCACAGACTAAAACAGATTGAATTGATTTGTTTTGATACTGTCTTAAAATTAAAATAAATTTATTTTTTAATAGCATAAATTATTGACTACAAGTAACTTACAATATTAATTTTTTGAAAATGTCTTCTGCAACGACTTTTCCAGAAATCAAAGACGGCGGTACACCCGGACCAGGCGTTGTTAATTGCCCTGTGTACCAAAGGTTTTTGACCTTTTTTGACTTCATTTTAGGCTTCAAAAAAGCGGTTTGTAACAATGTGTTCGCTAAACCATAAGCATTACCTTTGAAAGCATGGTAGTCGTTTTTGAAGTCAGAATGGGCATAAGTCCGTTTAAAAATGACGTATGAACGAATGTCCTGACCCGTCCAATGCTCCAAACGCGCCAGCACTAAATTGAAATAATGCTCGCGTGTTTCCTCTGTATCATTACTCAAATCAGGCGCTGTCGGTATCAAAATAAATAAGTTTTCACAATTTTCGGGGGCTACTGAGGGGTCTGTTTTTGAGGGCATAGACACATAAAACAAAGGCTTTGTCGGCAATTTTGGCGTTTCATATATCTCTACTGCATGTTGATTGAAGTCTGCGTCAAAAAATAAATTGTGGTGTTCTAAGTTTTTTAAGCGCTTATTGATGCCCAAATAGTATAAAAAACTTGAAGGAGCCATCGTCCTACTTTGCCAATACCCCTCAGTATATTGGCGGTTTTCTCGACTCAAAAGCACTTGTTCGACATGATGATAATCGGCAGAACCAACAACTATATCTGCTTGATATTCACCGTTTTGTGTTATAACCTTTGTGATTTCACCACTCTCTACTGTTAATGTACCAACTTCCTCACCCAAACGGATTGTCACGCCTTGCTCCTCTGCCAATTTGACCATTGCTTTGACGATTTCAAACATGCCACCTTTCGGATACCACGTACCAAGCGACATATCGGCGTAATTCATCATCGAATAGAGAGCAGGTGTTTTTTGTGGTGTCGCCCCTAAAAATAAGACAGGAAACTCTAAAAGTTGAATTAATTTCTCATTTTTAAACAATTTTCTTACTGCGGATGATAAAGATGTGAGCATTTCGAGCTTAAACATACTTTTTAAAACTCGTATATCCGCAAATTCCATGATAGAATGAGCTGGTTTTTGGACAAATTCACCCACACCCACATCGTACTTATATTTGGCTTCTGCCAGAAATTGGCGCAATTTGACCGCACTGCCAGTTTCATATTTTTCAAAAAGAGCCTCTAAATCTGCCATTTTTGCGGGTAAACGCATCGTATCACCATCTTCAAAAGTAACAGTGTATGAAGGGTCAAGGCGTATTAAATCGTAGTAATCAGACCGTTTTTTACCAAAATCGGCGAAGTATTGGTCAAAAATATCGGGCATCCAATACCAACTCGGTCCCATATCGAAAGAAAAGCCCCCCGCAGTAGTTGTCGTCTGAAAGAGCCTTGCACGTCCGCCCGGAACGGTATTTTTTTCTAAAATGGTCACCTCAAAACCTT
>JAYTUR010000242.1:0-8813 GCA_043744475.1 Saprospiraceae bacterium
AGTTGAATAAAAAAACCTGCTAAGACCCACAACCCTATTTGACTGTTGCCGCTTGAATACGCATCAGGAATTAAGTGCAGCACCAATATCCCTAATAAATACGCGCCAACAAACGACAAAACGAGTTGTAAAAACCGTCTATTGTACTTTTTAAACCAAAAAGCTAAACTGCCTCCTGCTAAAACTGCCCCAAAAAGGAGGATATATTGCCAAATCTCCATAAATGTTATTTCGTTTTCTGTTTAACATTCCAAAAATTTCAAACTTTTGGAATGTTTGGAAGCAATGAAAAACGCTTAAAAAAACGTTCAAACAAAAAAGCACCCATCCAGCCAATACCACTGCCCAACAAACCACCACAAATCACATCCAGCGGATAATGCACGCCTACATAAACTTGCCCAAACGAAATACTCGCTGCCCAAAATAGCAGCGACCATTTAAGCCACCGTATTTTGTCCACAAAGGTAAAAATGATGAAAACCGCCGCCGCAAAATGATTGGTGGCATGAGACGATGTAAAACTATAACCGCTGCCACAAGGCACAAGTAGTTTGACGTGCATTTTCACATTCTCATCGTTGCAAGGACGCAGCCTTTTAACCGTATTTTTTATGAGCCGACTACTCGTTGTATCAGCAATACCCACCGTCAAAGCAAGGGCGAAAAGGTAAATGGACGCTTTTTTACCAAAATTGTAATACAAAAAACTGATAAAAAAGATGTAGAGTGGAATCCAAAAATACATGCTTCGCCAATAGGGCATCAATTTATTCAATGCGCCGAAATGGAGGTAATGGTTTATAAAGAAAAATAGGTCTTGGTCGAGCTGTATCATTGGTGAATTTTACCTTGTATTTACCACCGACGACGACGTTTAAAATTTCGTCCTCGGTACATGCTATCAAATATGTTTCTTCTTTTGTCGCTCAAAGATAAATAAGTTTATCATTTCACAGCATCAGTTCGCTATGAGAGGATGCGCCAATGCCAATAATTCCTTTTCGTCCATACTTTTATTGTAAAAAAGCATCGTTTCCTCGGCTTTATTAACCATCAATACAACAGGCAAATTTGTAATACCGACCATATCTTTTCTTATTTTTTTAGAAAAGAACGACACATCTGCTTTTTCGAGAATCAAGGTCTCATCTGTCAACTGATTTTCACGAATAAATAAATTAACATCTTCTACTTTTTCATATCCGGGCATATTGACGTAAACAATTTTTAGTTTTGTGCTGTCAAATTTGGTTGATAACAGATTCAATGCTTTAACCGTTGACATACTTGCTTCATTTTGAAGATTCCAGAAGCAATAAACGTAAAGTTTGGCGGTTGCTTCGTTAATTTGTTGCGCTAGGGCATCAACAGCTATAGGTTTTACCGTTTTACCATTGGCATTGGCTAAAATAGCGCGGTCAGCATCCGTTAAGGCTTGCGTTTCAAATTTTGTGGTATCAAATGGACTTGCGATATGCGTTCCCGACGTGCTATTAGAATTATCACAAGAATTAGTAAAAATTAAAAATACTAAAACAACAAAAGGAACTAAGTTTCTGATTTTCATTGTGTTATGAGTTTAATAAAAAATAACTTTCAAAATAAATTTTCTCTTTTCAACCGATTAATTGGGCTTTGGTTAGGGCTTTCGATGTTGATTATCCGTTATATCACACCCCCTCAGTATATCGAGGCATTTTACAGCCGTTTTGTTTTTCAAGGCATCAGAAAGCTGTTTGACCTCACTTTGGCTTTTTTGCCTATGCCTTTATTACTTGTTTTCTACGGCATTATGGTCTATTTTGTTGTCAAAATGCTTGTTTTCCTACTCTCAAAAAAAAGACCATTGCGGCAGCGTTTTACTGAGGGGGGGCTAAAAACGCTGAATTTCTTAGGATTTATGCTCTTTGGCTTTTTCATTTTGTGGGGTTTCAACTATGGAAGACCTTCCTTTGCGAAACAGATTGGTTTGACGATTCAAAAATTAGACACAACGGCTGTACGTCAAGAGTTACATTTCGCTGCAAAAGAAGCGATAGCAGCACGTGATACCTTAATAAAGCAAATGCTTTTGAATAATGGGACTACAAACGATACAAATGTTGTTTTCTCAATATCTAATGATTTTGAATCGGAAATACGCCAAGATGTCTCTGTTTTGCTTGAAAAACACCAATTTTTAGCAAGTGGTAACCTTCGTGGACGGCAAATAAAGCCCGATGGCTTGCTTTTTAGATTTGGCATTGCGGGTATTTATATGCCTTATATTGGCGAATCGTCTATTGATAATGCCTTGTATCCTTTGGAAAAACCATTTTCGATGGCGCATGAATTGGCGCATGGTTATGGCTGGACGGAAGAGGCCACGGCTAATTTTGTCGCGTATTTGTCTTGTATTCAGTCCAATGATTTGCTCACTCGCTACTCTGGTTATTTGAGTTATTATCGCTATGTGGCATCAAATTTCAAGCGACAATTTCCAGAAGAATATACTGTTTTTAGGAAAAACCTGCCAAAAGGTATGCAAAATGACCTAACAGTTATCAATAACCGCATCAATCAATACCCCGATTGGTTCGATACATCTGCCCTCAATGATGTTTATCTCAAAAGTCAAGGTGTTACTGAGGGGGTCGGCAGTTATTCTCGTATGGTCGTTTTGGTCTATTCGTGGCGGCGTTCAGTTAAATGACTGCCTAAATGCCAAAGGCGTAGTATTGGTTTTTGTTTTGAATAACTTACTGAAAGACTGCGGATGTTCAAAACCTAATGCGAAAGCAATTTCATTGATGGATAAGTCCGTCGTTGACAATTTCTCTTTCGCTAAGTCAATCAATTTGTCGTGAATAAACTGCTGCGTACTTTGTCCCGTCAATGTTTTGAGCAATCGGCTAAGGTAGTTTGGCGATATATTGAGTGCCTCCGAAATGAATTGTACTGAGGGGAGTCCTTTTGTTGCCAAATCGTCACTTTTGAAATATGCCGACAGCAAATCTTCCAAACGGTTGAGTATGGTATGATTGGTTATTTTTCGCGTAATGAATTGCCGTTGGTAAAATCGTTCAGAATAAGTGAGTAATAATTCTAATTGCGCTATGATTACGTCTTGACTAAATTTATCAATATTGGCAGCATATTCTTCGGCTATATTTTGAATAATACCGACAAGCATCGCTTCCTCTTTGTCGGAAAGATGTAAGGCTTCACGGAGGCTATATCCGAAAAAATCGTATTGTTTTATTTTCTTTTCCAATGGTGTGTTCCAAAGAAAATCGGGATGCACAAGTAGTAACCACCCAGAATGAATTATGGGCTGATTTTTTTCAATAATAACGCTGATAATTTGATTTGGTGCAATAAAAGCCAATATACCTTCATCAAAATCATAAGTTTGTTGTCCATATTTCATTTTGGCATTGATTGTTTTTTTCAATGCAACAGCATAAAAATTATTGGCAAAACTTACGAAATCATTATTAGGCTGTCGTTTTATATCGTCGAATTTTACGACACTTATCAACGGGTGTTGTGGCTTTGGCAACTCCATGAACCGATGGTATTCAGCAATTGTTTTTATTCTAAATGGTTCTTTATTTTTCATCATACAAATTTAATATTATTGATTATAAACCAAACAAAATTTTCAACCCCTCAGTAAGTGAAGCAGGTTTACGCCCCAATTTTTCTTCCAAGTCAAGGGTTACATCGGCTTCTTGCCCGTTTTTTATATCCAAATTGAAATCAATGATTTTCTTAATCATGCCTTCTGGCAGTCCTTTTTGTTTCATTATGCCTTCAAAAACAGGAATTTCAACAGCCGTATAATGCACTTCTTTTCCTGAAAGTTCCGATAAAACGTTTGCGACATCATAAAATGAATACCCCTCAGTACCCGTGAAGCTGTAAGTTTTATTGTCGCAAACTTCATTCAATAAAACATTAGCCATCGCTTCGCTTTGTTCTTGTCGCAATGCAAAAGCCACTTGACCATCACCCGCAGGCTGAAAAATACCCGTTTCAAATACTTGTTTACCGACAAACAACGGAATAACATCCATATACAAAGCATTACGGAAAATGGTATAGTTCAATCCACTTGCCTTGACATAATCCTCTGTTTCAAAATGTTCAAGCATCAATTTATTCGATAAAGTTGCCTTATCGCGCAAAGACCTGCTTGTGTAGGCAATACACGCAACGCCTGCTTTTTTGGCAGCATCCACCACATTTCGGTGTTCCTGCATACGGTCGCCCTGGTCGCCCGACGAAATGAGTAAAACGGTATCTACGCCTTTCATGGCTTTTTCAAGGGCAGTCATATCGTTATAATCACCCAAATAGGCAGAAAAACCTTTTGCTTGAAATGCCAATTGCTTTTCCTCTTTTCGAGTGAGAACAGCAATTTGGTTTGAAGGTATTTTTTTTAACAATGTTTCAATGACGGCATTACCCATTTGTCCCGTCGCACCTGTTACTAATAATTTATTCATTTTTTTAATTTTAAATCATTGCGAAATTGTCCCACAAAGGTCTTCAAGAACAAAGAAACGTAAATAACCAAATCTATCTTTGTTTTAGTCAAATCTAATATTTTTCACTTTTTGATTGTTTGCAGCATTTTGATATTACCAATAACGTGTAAGGAATAACCAAAGACGAGTAACGATTAACGAACAAGTATTACTAACTTTGCGGCGAAAATAGGAACATTACAACTCATCAAATTTTATTTTATTTATGCCTACAATACAAGTTACAAGCGAAATTGGCAAACTAAAACGTGTCATTACACACCGTCCAGATGAAGGGATTAGCCGTATTTCGCCGCGTCGTGCCGAAGAATTATTGTTTGACGACATTGTGCATTTACCTCAAATGCAGTTAGAACACGATATTTTTACAGATGTACTGAGGGGGTTCCTCGGTAACGACAATGTGCTCGAAACACGTCAATTACTCATTGAAGCCTTGAAAACCGATGTGAATACGAAGCAAGATATGCTCGAACGCATCATTGATTATGAGGAACAACCAACCGATTATGTCAAAATGTTGTCGGATTTAAGCCCTGAAGAACTGACGGATATACTGATTACGGGTAATTTTGAACGAAAGAACCACCTACTTTTTGACCCCATACCCAATTTTATTTTTACACGTGATATTGCGGTGACGGTCAATGACCATATTTTGATACTCAAAGCCGCCAAAGAAGCGCGTTTTAGAGAAAACCTATTGGCGCGTTTTATTTTTTGGTCGCACCCTATTTTTGAATCCTGTAGAAAAGAAGGAAAAATCATCAATTTGAATCGAGTAGATATGTTTCCACCATCCAAAAAAGGGGAATACATCAGTGTCGAAGGCGGTGATTGCATGGTTTTGAATAAGGATTATTTGCTCATCGGTTGCTCAGAAAGGACAAATGCCTATACCATTCGCAAACTTGCCGAGTTGTTGTTCGATAAAGGTATCATCAAAAATGTGGTGCAAGTCAATATACCGCAAGACCGTGCTTTTATGCACATTGATACAATTTTTACACATATCAATCACAACCATATAACAGCTTTTAAACCCATTGTGGTTGAAGGTTTTGCATCGAACGTTGAGGTGCATCGTTCAAACGGCACTTCGACTTTTTACCCCTCAGTAAAAGACTTTATTCGGTCTGAAATCAACCCTAAAATGAAGTTTATTTTGGCTGGTGATGGTGAATCACCTTATCAGGAAAGAGAACAATGGACGGACGGCTGCAATTTGGTTGCCTTAAAACCGGGCGTAGCGTTGACGTATGATAGAAATCCAAAGACTGAAAATGCGTTCAGGGATTATGGTTATAAAATTGTTCCCGCACGTCAAATATTAGAAGATTTTAAACAGGGTTTGAATCCCGATGATGTCGAAAATACGATTATTACTTTGCCTTCCAATGAGTTATCTCGTGCGCGCGGTGGTTCACACTGTATGACTTGTCCGATTGAAAGGGAATGATTTTTTGATTTTATTTGAACACTGATGGAACTGATTTTAATAAAAATCAGTTCCATCAGTATTCAAATAAAATCATCATCCCCCTCAGTATTTCAAGCACTTTTATCCCTTTTGTCGAGAAGCGGGGTTCATAAAAAATGCCTCATACGCCCAAAAGATTTTTTCAAAAACGAAATGCTGTACAGCCATCAACTCGCCATCGCTTGTGTCCACAAAATAATGTTCGATATGAACTTGTCCATCATCTGAACGAGTCACTTGTCCAAACTCATTGCGGGCTAAAAAAGGGTGTAAAATCAATGTTTTAGACGTGCCTTTATTGTCAACCACCGTTATTTTTGCAAAAATAGGAGAATTTTTCAAGGAGTCAACCTTTGGATTGCCCACCTCAAAACCTTCAATGCCTAATTTTCCAAAGCCTTGCAAAAACGCATCTACCATGCCCGAAACAACGGGACGATTGATGGGCGGCACTATGCTGTAAAAAGGTTCGACTTTAAATTGACTGCCTTCACGCGTCATTTTGAAGGATTTGGCTTGCTGATTGGGGTATTCTATACTCACCATTTGAATGTCTTGAGGTTGCAATTTGAAAACAAAACGGTCACGCCAGTCCTGTTCTTCCATCTGAAAACGAGGTCGCAACATGCCTTGGAAACCGGGAATGTGCATCACATAAGGCTCGTTGCTGTTTTCCATCATCATAAAAGTACCTCTATCATCCGATGTTGAACCTCCGACATAATAAGTCCGCATCGGTTTACCACTTTTGTTATAAATTTCGACTTTTATTCCCTCAGTAGCCATGTCTTTTACGACACTTTCAACGGCATTGCGCGGCAAACGGAACTTTAACTCCACTTGATTGATGGTTTCGAGCAAGGTTTTCATCATATCAGATTGAACCTCAAACTTTCCACCAACAAGCCATTTAACACTATTTTCTCGGGTTAATGTCACCGTTTTACCTGTTCGGTCTGCGAGGAAAATTTTACCGACATCGGCAGTATCTTTAACCGCGAAATGAAAATCATAACCTTCTAAGTTTGAATCTTCTTTTGTCACTAAATACCACGCACTCACACTTCCGACCACAGCCAACAGCGCTAAAAGGATTAAATTCTTATTTTTCATACTTGAATTATTGTTTTTCATACCGTTTACCATCCATAAACTCACCAGGACCAGGCCAGCCCTCCATGAATGTCCACCCGAAAAGCAGAAGAACGAGCGTAAACAGTATCGTACCGATGAGCATTCCCCAGCCCCATTTTTTATGCCCCATTAAAACCATCAAACCGCCAAAAAGCCCAACGATGACAATGATGCCGCCAAAGGCAAATTGACCAAATTTGACTAAAGCCAATTCAGCGAGGCAAACGGCAAGGATAACGGCTAATTTACTAAACAACTCTTTCATAAGTTAATTGATTGATTTTCATTGAATTGAAACAAAAACGCTTTTGAAAATTCGACAATAAATAGAAATTTCGCTCAAAGCTATGAATCTTTGAACAAAAAAAATACCCCCCTCAGTATGGCTTATGAAAAATTATTGAACAGCTGTAAATTTCACTTTTGCGCCCTCTTTGATACCCATTAAGCCCGATGTAATGACCGTATCACCCACAGAAAGCCCAGAAGTTGCTTGTATTTTGACATCATTACGCAAACCCACATCAATTTGGATGGGTTTGGCAATACCATTTTTACTGATGAAAACTTGCTGTCCTTTCAAAATCGGAATCATGGCTTCGGTTGGAATCATCAAGGCATTACCAATTTCTTTAAGACTAAAATTGACCTTTACGAAAGCTCCTGCTTTCAATTTACCGCCTTGATTTGCTGCAGTTGCACGAATTTTAAAGGTACGGGTAACTGGGTCTATTTGATTTTCAGTGGCATAAACTTTTCCTGTAAACTTGTCTTGAACACCTTCGATTGAAAAAACAATATTGTCGCCGACACGGACACTATTGGCATATTTTTCTGGAATGGTAAAATCTATTTTGACAGGATTTAGGACTAAAATAGTCGCAACTTGACTCGATGCTGTGATATAAGCCCCATTGCTGATACTTTTCAAACCAATAATACCATTGAAAGGCGCGCGCAACTCGGTTTTTGCAATTTGAGCTTGCGTAAATTCCATATCTGCTTTGATATTGTTGATTTGGTTTGTAATGGCATCGTATTCGTCTTGTGAAACGCCTTTTACTTCAAGCAACTTGCGCAAACGCTTCTCGCTTTGTTCCGTCAGATTCAGCTGGGCTTGCAGTTTTTTCATCGTTGCTTGTAGGTCAACGTCATTCAGTTTTATCAAAAGTTGACCTTTTGAGACTGGTTTGCCTTCAACAATATTGAGTTGAACAACTTTACCCGACACCTCTGGCTTCAAATCCACCATTTCTGACGCAATGACAGTCCCTGTTGCGAATATATCGTTGCTCAAGGTTTCAGACTTCACGATATATCCTGAAACACCCATAGCTGGGGCATTGGGCGAAGCACCGCCGCCACCAGGCCCACTTTTTTTCGCCTCATCTTGGGGAAAATACTTGAATTTGATAAATGCAAGGCCTGCTATAAGCGCCAAAAAAAGACCGATACGTAATAAAAGTTTCATAGACGAAATTCAGTTCAAAAAATTTGAGCATTGATTATTTTGATTCAAACCCAAATATCTACATTTCTTGATGCTTTCCATCTAAAACATCCTTCCAGTTTCGACAAGTCTCCTTTTTTTCTACCTAAACATCTTTTAGACAAGTAAAAGGCAAAGGTAGGATGAACCTGCCTTTGCCTTTTACTTGTCTAAA